>CAYRMV010000015.1:0-39538 GCA_964425255.1 uncultured Flavobacteriales bacterium | reverse complement strand
TTTCAACAAAGATACAATCCACATATAAATTGATTTCAAATCATTTTTAATTTTCGGACAAAACAAATTTGGTCAAATCAAAAATTCACCATATATTTACCATGGTAAATTATTCAAATAAATCAACATGGAAGAGCAAGACAACAAAAGACGTTCGTTTTTGGGTAAATTAGCCCTTTCGGCATCAGCATTGGCGGCGGCACCTGTATTAGGAGCATTTTCAAACACTACAGATCAAGAAAAAAAGAAAGAAGAAATGAAAGCAATCAAAAAAATTAGAGCTCTAGGCTTTCAATGGCAAACCTTAGACCCATTTTTATTTTGTGTTCATCACGAAGATTATTACCCAAAAGGGAACGATGAATGTGGTCCAGCAGCATCACTTTCAGGAAGACCTCTTGGACAAGATTTCAATATCAAAGACGGTTGGCGCATGTACCATGGAGAACGCGTACCTGGTTTTCCAGGACATCCACATCGTGGATTCGAAACATTAACGGTTGTTCGAACAGGTTTGGTTGACCATGCAGATTCAGCCGGTGGTGCTGGAAGATATGGTAATGGTGATTTACAATGGATGACAGCTGGAAAAGGATTGATGCATTCAGAAATGTTTCCACTTTTAAAAAAAGAAGAAGAAAATCCATTGGAATTGTTTCAAATTTGGTTGAATTTACCCGCTAAGTCGAAAATGACTACACCCGATTACAAGATGTTCTGGAGCGAAGAAATACCCAAATGGGATGTTCAAACAGGTGTTCACTTAGAAGTTCTTGTTGGCAAATTGTATGATAAACAAGCTCCTACTCCACCAAAAAATTCTTGGGCAGCAGATGAAAACAACCAAGTAGGAGTTTACAACATCAAACTCGATGCAAATACCTCGTTTATTTTACCTAAAACAAGCGATGGCATCAATCGAACAATTTATTTTTACGAAGGAACAGATTTACAAGTAGATTCAACTTCAATTCCAGAATACCATGCAATCGATGTACTATCAAATATGGATGTTGAAATAAAAACAGGTGAAAAAGGTGCGAAAGTACTTGTTTTACAAGGAAGACCAATCAATGAACCGGTTGTCCAGCACGGTCCTTTTGTTATGAACTCACGTCAAGAAATTCAAGAAGCATTCAATGACTACCAGCGAGATCATTTTGGAGGCTGGCCATGGAGTAGATATGATCAAGTTCATGACCGAACATTAGGAAGATTTGCTAAATACACCGATGGCCGAGAAGAGAAAAAAGCATAATTCGTACATTTTTGTTTTCACTATAACTAGAAAATGTTTGCAAATATTTTGCAAGCATTTTTTTTTGAAAAATAGAAAAAACCCAGTAAAATCAAGAGTCTAAAGGTTGCTTATCCGTTAAGAAACACATAAAAATGATTAATAATATAGTTATCTCCCGATTTACATCTAACACTCAACACCCAAAACCCAAAACTCATAACCCATCACTCCCTAGCCCAGATTGAAGCGGCATCCCCTGACTTTTTCAGGAAGGGATATAGCGGAAAGCTGGAAATAGCTCCAAAATGAAAAAAAACCAGTAAAATCAATACTCTAAGTGTTGCTTATCCGTTAAGAAACGGAAAAAATCAATACAATTTAGACGCAATCTATCTGCTAAAAAACACATTATCTGCTCAACATTATGTACCTTTGCTTAGAATCAAAATAGTTATCATGGCAGAATTTTCATACCAAGATCCTTATCCAATTTTAAGAGATAATACGGAATACAGAAAAATTTCTTCCGACTTCGTTTCGGTTGAAAAATACGGAAATCGTGAAGTATTAAACGTTGACCCAAAAGGAATTGAACTCCTTGCTAAAGAAGCTTTAAGCGATGTTTCTTTCTATTTACGTGCCTCACATTTAGAAAAATTGAAAGCTATTTTGGAAGATCCTGAAGCGACAGACAACGACCGTTTTGTGGCATATAATTTACTCCAAAATGCAACCATTGCAGCGGAAGGTCAACTTCCTTCTTGTCAAGATACAGGAACAGCGGTTGTGATCGGAAAAAAAGGTGAAGATTTGTACACCGGTGCAAATGATGCTGAACACCTTTCAAAAGGAATCTTTGATACTTACCAAGAAAAGAATTTACGTTATTCTCAAATGGTTCCTTTAAACATGTTTGATGAGAAAAATTCAGGAACCAATCTACCTGCTCAAATTGACTTGTACGCAAAAAAAGGGAATACGTACGAATTTCTGTTCTTGGCAAAAGGTGGTGGTTCTGCTAACAAATCATTTTTATACCAAAAAACGAAATCGCTACTGAACGAAAAGTCTTTGGAAGAATTTATCCGTGAAAAAATCAAAGATCTGGGTACAGCTGCATGTCCTCCATATCACTTAGCCTTGGTGATTGGTGGTACTTCTGCCGAAGCTAATTTGGCTGCAGTGAAAAAGGCATCTGCTGGTTATTTTGATGAATTACCTACAGAAGGAAATATGGGCGGACAGGCCTTCCGTGATTTAGAATGGGAAGAACGGGTAAATCGAATTTGTCAAGAAAGTCATATCGGAGCTCAGTTTGGTGGTAAATACTTTACGCACGATGTACGCGTGATTCGTTTGCCACGACATGCTGCTTCTTGCCCAGTTGGGTTAGGAGTTTCGTGTTCTGCTGACCGCAATATCAAAGCTAAAATTACTCCAGAAGGTCTTTTTGTAGAACAATTAGAGAAAAATCCACGTCGTTTGTTACCAGAAATCCCACCTCATCTGGAACCACCAGTTACCATTGATTTGGATCGACCTATGAACGAAGTTTTGGCAGAATTAAGTAAATATCCGATCAAAACGCGTTTAAAATTGAATGGTACGCTGATTGTTGCACGCGATGTAGCTCATGCTAAAATCAAAGAATTAATTGATTCTGGTGCTCCAATGCCGGAATACTTCAAAAATCATCCCGTTTATTATGCAGGTCCAGCAAAAACACCAGAAGGAATGCCATCAGGAAGTTTTGGTCCTACAACAGCTGGTAGAATGGATTCATACGTGGATCAATTCCAAAGTATGGGTGGAAGTATGATTATGCTCGCTAAAGGAAACCGTTCGCAAGCTGTTACAGATGCGTGTAAAAAACACGGCGGATTCTACCTAGGTTCGATTGGTGGACCAGCTGCAATCTTAGCAAAAGAGAACATTTTATCGGTAGAAGTAGTTGATTTTGAGGAATTAGGAATGGAAGCAGTTCGTAAAATCACGATCAAAGATTTCCCAGCATTCATTATTACTGATGACAAAGGAAACGACTTCTTCGCCAATTTATAAAAAAAACGTATCGATTAGTTTAAAAGCTGTTTGAGGAATCAAGCAGCTTTTTTTATTCATTTTTAAACCCCAAATTGCACACTAATCTTCTCCGCTTGTTCACAAACGAATTGTACATCCACTTCATTGGCTAGAGGAATTCGAATAATGGCTGGATCAGGATAAAGCTGAGTAATAATGGATTCCGTTGCTGGATTTTCGTCGCCAACAAAAACAATATACTCCACAGAAATAGATCGATTTTTGAGAATTTCCAAGGTCATCAAGGTATGATTGATACTTCCCAAATAATGCCTTGAAACTAAAATTACGGGTAAACCCAAATGCTTAATCAAATCGGCATACAAATCTCCTTGTTGATTGATTGGTACAAGTAGCCCACCTGCTCCTTCCACTATCAAATTACCTGACACTTCGGGTAAACTAAAATCTGACAATTGCATCGAAATCCCATCCAATTGTGCGGCAAAATGGGGTGAAGCAGGTGTTTGTAAAGCAAATCGATTGGGCAAGACAGTTACAGCATCCGAACACCAATTTTTCACACGGTCTTTATCGCCAAAAGAAAGATCACCTGCTTGCACTGGTTTCCAGTAAGTTGCTCGCAAAGCTTCAGCCAAAATAGCACTCACTACTGTCTTTCCGACATCTGTACCAATTCCTGTAATGAAATATCGATGCATAGTTTAACGCAATTGGGCTGCTAAATTTTGTTCTAAATTGGTTCTGATTTTTTGCATGATAACATCCACTTGTTCGTCTTTCAACGTGTTTTCTGCATCTTGAAAATGAAAGGAAACTGCATACGATTTTTTTCCTGCTACTAACTTATCTCCTTCATATACATCGAACAAACCTACTTGTTTCAAAAGCTTTTTATCTGCTTTTTTCGCTTCTGCTTGGATTTGTGCAAATGTCACTTTTTCATCCAACAACAATGAGAAATCACGTCGAACTTCAAATGTTTTTGGCAATTCTTTGTAAATTACTTTATTTAATTTCAAACTAGAAATCAAGGCATCCCAATTCAAATCTGCAACAAAGACATCTTGTTTAATTCCAAAATGTTTCTTCATTTTAGGAGAAATCCAACCTATTTGTCCGATAACTTCTTTCAACACGCGCAATTGAACTCCGTCCGATAATAAACTGTTTTCCAAAGCCTCTTCTTGAACCATTGAAGTCAATCCCATACGTTGTAAAACACCATGAACAACACCTTTCAAGGTATAATAATTCACTTTGTCATTCGATGAATTCCATTGTTCTGATACTTTTCGTCCTGAAAGTGTCAACAACATGCGTTTGTTTTCACGGTATACTCCATCCAATTTGGCATACACTTTTCCAAATTCTACTAATTTCACATCCGGATTTTGTCGGTTTTGGTTGTGTGCCACCACTTCTAACGCACTAAACAACAAGGTTTGACGCATAACATTCAACTCTTGACTCAAAGGATTCAACATTTCAACCTGGTTTTCAGGTAGCAATACAGAACCTCCTAGTTTTTCGACATACGAAGAACTTGTTAAAGAATTATTCAAAGTCTCCACAAATCCTTTACCTACCAATAATTCCATCATGGAAGCTTGTACTTTTTCTGGATCTGGTTTCGAACTGAAAGATAAAGTAGTATTCAATTTTTCAGGAAGTGGTACACGGTTAAACCCATAAATGCGCAACACTTCTTCGATGACATCTATTTCCCGTTGAACATCCACACGGTATGCAGGTACTTGAATTTTCCAAGAATCCGCTTGTTTAACTAGAATATTTATATCCAACGAAAGCAAAATTTGCTCTATTTCTGTTTCGGTAATTTCTGTTCCAATCACCGCATTGCAACGCGCAACTCGAAAATCAATCTCCACATTTTCGATTGAAAGTGGATTCACATCCAATACCTCCATGGATACTTTCCCTCCTGCAACTTGCTGAATTAAATCGGCTACACGCTCCAAAGCAAAACGTGTCAAATGTGGATCAACACCGCGTTCGTAACGGAAACTAGCGTCCGTATTCAATCCATGCATTTTCGCTGTTTTTCGAACTGAAACTGGATTGAAATATGCGGATTCAATAAAAATGTGTTTTGTACTATCCGAAATTCCTGAATCTAAACCACCTAAAACACCCGCAATTGCTAGGTTTTCAGTACCATTTGTAATCATCAAATTCGATTCTTCCAAGGTTCTTTCAACTCCATCTAAGGTTACAAATTTGTCTCCCTTTTGCGCTGTTCGAACAACGATTTGTCCGTTTAATTTTTCAGCATCAAACGCATGCAACGGTGTGCCTAACTCACGCATTACAAAGTTTGTACAGTCCACCACATTATTGATTGGGCTCAATCCAACTGCACGTAAACGTTTTTGTAACCAAGCTGGAGATGGTTTCACTTCTACATCTTGAAGCGATACACCAACGTATCGAGGACAAAGATCAGGTGTTTGAATTTCGATGGATATCGGAAGTGTATTTTGCGCTACTGACAAAGGTTTTACTTCTGGAAAAACAACCTGTAAATTGGTATTTTCGTGTAAATTCAAATAAGCGACCAAATCGCGAGCAACACCAATATGTCCCATTGCATCCGCACGGTTGGGTGTCAAACCAATCTCAATTTGGTAATCGTCTTCTAACTCAAAATAAGCAGAAGCGGGCATTCCCACTGATGTAGCTGAATCTAAAACCAAAATCCCAGCATGTGACTCGCCTAAACCCAATTCATCCTCTGCACAAAGCATTCCTTGCGATTCTACTCCACGAATTTTGCTTAATTTGATTTTGAACGCTTCGTCCGGTTTTGGATATAAAGTACAACCTACCGTTGCAACAATCACTTTTTGTCCCTCAGCTACATTGGGTGCTCCACACACAATTTGCAGATTTTCTCCAGTACCAATTGAAACAGTAGTCACTTTCAATTTATCTGCATCGGGATGTTTTTCACACGTCAAAACTTCACCAACGACAACGCCAGACAATCCACCAGGAACACTTTCGATCTTTTCAATTCCATCGACTTCTAGACCTGTTTCAGTCAGAATACGAGCAATTTCTTCTGGTGATTTATCTGTATTCACATATTTTTTTAGCCAATTGTAACTAATTTTCATCTGTTATTTATATTGGATGCGATGCATCGTTGGTGGAACAAACTTTTGGAATTTCATCTTTTGAAAATTCACGTGCAAATTTAGCAGATTCAACCGTAATTTCACTCGAAATTGTTTGCTTTGATGCATTTTCAATTAGAAAAAGTAACTGTAATGTAATTTAGAGTAGATTATTTTGGGTAAAGTAATCTGGGTATTTACAAATTTTTCTTCATCCAAGTTTGAACTTGTTCATTTTCTTCCAAGCGCTTATGATCTTGATTTTTTAATACGACAAAATCATCTCTTTCTTTTAAATGTTCCCGCAATTGTTCGCTTGACTCTAAGGGAATTGTCTTATCTAAATCACCATGAAATACAGCAATCGGACAAACTGCTTGTTCTACATATTTATTTGTTTCAAACGGATAATTCAATAAAAACCTAGGAACCCACGGGTATCGTCGGCCCATCATGTCTTTCATACTGGAAAATGGCGCAAGTAAAACCGCTCTTTTTGGTCGTTCTTTGCTAGCAATAAATGCTGCAGCTGTTGTTCCCATCGAATAACCAACAACGGTGATGGGCTTTCCATTAGATCTATTTTGTAACCAATGAAAAACGCGTCTCGCATCTGTATAAAACTGCCCTTCAGATTCTATTTCTCCCTGACTTTTACCAAAACCTCGGTAATCATACACAAAAAAATCGTAGCCCAAGGGTTGATAAAAATCCACATAATCCATGTATCCATTCACACTGCCTGAATTTCCATGGCAATACAAAATGATTCCTTTGGCGTTTTTAGTAGGAAAATAGAGTCCATGCAACTTGGTGTTTTTTTGAACGGGAATCCAAACTTCTTCCATCTCATGTTCCGACTTAAACTGCCATTCCGACTTCAATGTTTTCGGATGAAACAGCAAGGATTCTTGAAAAAAATACAATCCAGTACACACGGTTAAATAGAGCAACACAAGGAGCCAGACAATTCTCTTTATCCACTTTTTGGAACTTCTTTTTTTCATGTTTGTGGTTTCTGAACGAAAGGTACAAATAATTTAGAGAAACTGATTCTGAACTTTCATTTCTAAACAAAGAAAAAAGGAGATGTTTCCACCTCCTTTACTTCATTTTCTTTTAAAATGTCGTCTTCCCTGCTCGCACCAAGCGTTTCAACAAGGGACTTGGTCGATAACGATCTTCTCCGTATTCTTCGAAAAGTTGTTCTAATTTTTCTAACACATTCGACAGCCCAATTTCTTCTGCCCATGCTAACAAGCCTTTCGGGTAGTTAACGCCATTAGTCATTGCTAAATCAATATCTTCTTTGGATGCAATATTTAAAAACAGCGCTTCCACTGCTTCATTGATTAACATAACCAACACACGTTCAAAAATCATTTTTCCAATTTGTTCGTCTTTTGTCGGTTCAGGCAAACTAACCCCATCTGAATAATCGTAAAATCCTCGACCCGACTTTCTTCCAAAATACCCTGCTTCTTTGTTGCGTTTTTGGGAAAAAGAAGGTTTGTAACGAGAATCATAATAAAATGCTTCAAAAACAGTCTCGGTTACGGTATAATTTACATCATTTCCGATGTAATCCATCAAGGTGAATGGTCCCATTCGGAAGCCCCCAAAATGCGTCATTGCCCAATCAATCGTAGCGAAATCAGCAACACCTTCCTCGTAAATACGCAAGGCTTCGCCATAAAATGGACGCGCAACTCGATTCACGATAAAACCAGGTGTATCTTTACAAATCACGGTGATTTTTTTCCAACTATCAATGATCGATTTTGCTTGTTTCAAGGTGTTTTCTGAAGTCTGAACCGCTGGAATTACCTCCACCAAAGGCATCAATGGCGCCGGATTGAAAAAATGAATTCCAACACAACGAGATGGATTTTTCAGTACGGAACCTATACTTGCAATCGACAATGAAGAGGTATTGGAAGCTAAAATGCATTGCTCATCTACAATGGCTTCCATTTGCTGAAAAACCTGATGTTTTACTGCTAAATTTTCGACTATCGCTTCGATAATCATTCCACTTCCCTGAAAATCGGCAAATTGGGTCGAAAAATAGATTTTTGACAACACTTCAGATGCTTGTTCTGGAGTGTATTTCCCTTTTTCTACGAGTTTTTGAAATACTTTTTCTAAGTTGATCTTTGCTTTTTGTAAAGCTTGTTCATTGTTGTCAATTAACACAACCGGATGTCCACTTTGTGCCGCTACTTGAGCGATTCCCGCCCCCATAGTTCCTGAACCTAAAACGCCAATCTTCATTCCTTATTCTCCTTTAAAAATAGGTTTTCTTTTTTCTAAAAATGCTTGTACTCCTTCGTTAAAATCATACGTTTGTCCGGCCTCGGTTTGCAATTTTCCTTCCAAAGCCAATTGTTGGGTCAAATCGTTGCTGTAAGATTGATTCATCGCTACTTTTGTTATTCCCAAACCGCGTGTTGGCATACTTGCAAGTGTTTGTGCAAACTGTGTTACGTATGCTTCAAACTCTTCATCGGTAACAACTTTGTAAATCATATTCATCGATTCCGCTTCTTTGGCTGAAACTTTGTCGCCTGTCATCATCAAAGCCATTGCTTTTTGAAAACCAATTAATCTCGGCAAAAAGAATGTTCCAGCTGAATCAGGTATCAATCCAATTTTTGAAAATGCTTGAATAAAACTCGCTGATTCTTTTGCTATCGTGATATCGCATGCCAAGGCTATGTTTGCTCCTGCCCCCGCTGCAACGCCATTTACCGCAGCTATGATCGGTTTTTCCACCGTGCGAATCAACTCGATTATCGGATTGTAATGCTTCGAAACAATGTCTTTCATTTCAGGTCCATTTGGATCTGTCACTTCCGCTAAATCTTGTCCCGCACAAAATGCTTTTCCTGTTCCAACTATTACAATGGCACGAACTTCCGAATTCGTTGCCGCCGACTTTAACGCATCTTGTAAGGCAAAAGCCATGGTTTGATTAAATGAATTAAAAACCTCCGGACGATTTAGTGTCAAGGTTAAAACTCCTTTTTCTATGTGTTGAATTAATTCCATTTCCTGTTTTTTTCTTGCCCGAAAGTACGTATTTTTTGGCTGAAATGGGATGAAAATCGTACTCTTTTGTTTCGTAAATAACTACATTCTTTTCGTTTGAATCAAATCCAACAAATCAAAACAAAAGGAATCAATCCACTGTGCTTTCGGACTCAAGGCTGAAATATTGGTTAAAATTACCACTGCTGTTTGATTCGCCGTTCGAAAAGCTACCGAGGAGGAATATCCACCTGTCGCTCCATTGTGCCAATAAAATTGCTCGGGTGTGTTGGGTTTCAAGATGTGCCACCCCAAACCAACTTGCATCTTTTCGGAAATAGAAAATGTTGGTTCGAGCATTTTCCGAAAAGTGCTGTTTTCATTCTTTGCTAAAACAGAAATCCATTTCATCAAATCGGAAGTTGTCGAAGTGATGCCACCTGCTCCTTTCAGAACATCAAAATGCCAATTGGATACTTGCTTCCCCTCTCCGTCAATTCCTCGAACAATCGTAGATGGAATTTCGAAAGCAGTTTGTTTCATCCCAAAAGGTGAAAAAATATACTTTGCAAAGAGCGAATCAATTTCTGATTTCTCGACTTTTGCAAGCGTGTAAGCCAACAACCCTGCACCAGTATTCGAATATTCATACCGTTTCCCAGGTTGATTCAAAATCATGTTATTTTTTAAAAAATCCAATAAATATTTTTCTGTATAGTTTGCATACGGATCAGTTGGATCAAATGGATTTGAATACATGAGATTAGACGGAATCCGAATTAAACCAGATGAATGATTTGCCAAACTCAACAAAGAAATCGACGCTTTTTCGTTGAGCTTTATCTTTACTAATTTGGAAATGTCATCTGTCAACCGAATTTTATTTTGAGCCAACATCTGTGCAAAAACGCCTGAAGTAAACACTTTTGTCACGGAACCAATTTCAAAAATGGAATCTTTGTTGTCAACTTGATACAAACTGTCTGCCCTCTTCATGAATCCGAAATATTTTACAGAGTCTTCTTGTAAAATGGCAATCGAAAATTGAAATTGATTGGGCATCTCTTTGCTTTTCTCCCGTGCAAGCGCGTAAATTTCTTGAGTTAATTGCGCATTCGCTTGCTCCAAAAAGGAAAACAATAAGAAAAATATCATCCAGATTTTACAATTCATAACGCGTTGCTAGCTTGAGTACTCGGTCTCGAATTGTTTGCCGTAAACTTTGTGGCTCAACCACTTCCACTTCCCCTCCAAAACTCATCAATGAGCGCACTAGCTCTTCAGAAACCAATACTTCCATGGAAAATGTGGTTCGGTTTTTTCCCTCTTTAATCGTTTTTTGACTTGGATGAAAGGGTTGCGATTCGATGTACTTGGCTGCCACATTTTCTGCTTTAAAAACTACATGCTCTGGCAAATTTTCATTGGCAGTTATTCCTATCGCATGTTGGAAAAATCGCTTGGAATCGAACCGAATTTGTCCTGAAAAGATATCATCTGAAACGGTCAATTCTGCCATGCGCTCCAAGGCATAGGTTGTAATGGAATCCTTTACCAAATCATGTGATATCAGATACCAGCGATTTCGGTATTCTTTCAATAACAAGGGATAAACCTTGCGTGGTTTTCGTTTTCCACTAACAAAACTTTCGTACTCGAAATAAACCAATTTTTTATGGCGTATTGCATCGACCAACGGGGATAAATACTCACTGCCCTTCGCTGAAGTTGCTGTTTCAAATTGTACCATTTGTTCCAAATCAGCAGACAATGGGTTTTCGTCCATGTGAACGCGATCGAAAATTTTATCTATTGCAAAGCCAAATTGTTTAAATAAACTGGTTTCTCGGAATTGAAGAAGGGTGTTGGCTGCCATTTTAATGGCGTCTATGTCCGTTGAATTTAGTGGACTATTTTGAATGCTGAAGTTTTTGTCTTCGTAGAAATATCCTTTCTCTCGTTTGCTGTATTTAATGGGGGCGTCGTGCTCCATACGCATGGCAAACAAATCTTTTTCTATCGTTGAATCACAAATGTTGGAACCTGTTTCTTCTCCATACAAGGCTTCTTCACACGCTCTCCGAAGAATTTCTTTTGTTGGAAAGGGCGCAAATTCATTGCGCAAACATCGATCAATGACGCGATATCGAATGAGGGCATTTTTAATCTGTGACATGCGAATAGTTTGCTATAAATCTACAAAAATTCGTCTAATCTAATCTTGATTTGTCTCTCAATATTAAGAAAAATGGATTAAACTTCAGAATGTCGTATTTCAGAAAATCAATTTACAATGATTTCAATCATTTCTAGCATGGAATCGAATCCGTTCGCTTTTCATATCCGAATAACTCAAAAAACTTGATCGCTTTCGCCACTTCATCTGGAACGTCTTCCTCCCACATACTCACTCCTGCTTTGATTTTTGATAACACATCATCTGACATAATGTGCAACAAACTTTGATCATAATCATGAATTGACTCCAACTTATTATTGTCTTTCATAAATTGAAACAATCCTAACAAATGCTTCTGAATACGTACATTATCCAACGTCAACAACTCTCCATTCTCCACATTCAATGCTGGATAAACAAACAATTTGACGTTATGTCCAAATCCTCGTCCAAATGCTTCTAATAATCCTCCCGGTAAATTATCGTAATATCGTTCGTCAAAAATGGTGTATAAATTGTAAACTCCAACGATCACTCCCATTTTCTGACCGCGTGCAATCGTCGATAAATAATCGACCATCTTGTAATGCTTCAAATAATTGGAAATCATCACTGTATACCCCAACGACCCAAGCAACTCAGCACGATCAATAAAATCTTTATCAGAAATCCGTCCATCGGCAGTCAAATCTTTTAAGGTCAATTCAAATACTACCGAAACATTTTCTTCTTTCACTCCTTGTTCTTGAACAAATTGCTTAGTTCCTTGCTCGATCATATCGATGTGAACTTTAGTGACAGGACGAAATCGTCCACGCATCAACAAGATGTTACGCTTATACAATGCTGAAGCTGGCTGCAATACATTTCCAGTTAAATCAAACATGGTCGCATCTGTCATTCCTCGTTTAACCAAATTCAATGCAATAATTCGATTATCTATGTTTTCGAACACAGGCCCAGAAGCACGCATCATATCGATTTCCATGCGCTCACGCGGCAAACGACTTACTAAATTATCCAGAAAAGCATGTAAATCATGCATCAAAAAGAAAGCTCCGTACAATAAATTAACACCTAGAATCCCCAATGCTTCTTGTTGAGCACGGTTACTATTATCATGCATTTTAACATGTAAAATCAAATCGTTAGCTGGACCTCCAAGCTCCGACTGAAACCGAACTCCAACCCATCCTTGACCTTGATTGGTTTTGTGATAATTTAATGATTCAACTGTGTTACAAAATGCGAAAAATCGGGCATTTTTGTTTTTCTCAGGCAAACGATATTTCATCATTTCGTATTCTGCCTCCAACATGGTAATTAATCGCTCTTCACTAACATACCGATTTGATTCTCCGTACATAGCATCCGAAACTTTCATGTCGTAAGCGGATTGGGTGTAAGCAATCGTTCCTGAACTTCCGCCGGCTTGAAAAAAATTGGCTGCAACTTCTTGTCCAGCACCAATTTCTGCAAAGCAACCGTAAATATCGGGAGTCAAATTTATTTTGAGGGCTTTGTCCTCTGTCGTTAATCTGATTTCGTGTGTCATTTTCTTAGCTCGATTTAACAAAATTACGGAAAATCAGCGAAAAAAGCAATTAGTTGGTCTGCTTATAACAACGTTTAGAATCCAATTTTGTTTCAAAAACACTCAAAATGATGACACTAAAAAACTTTTCTATCAATTAACAAAAATCACTTTTCAGGATCTTGAAATGCCGGATTTTGCAAAAATTGATTATCTGTCAATGTCAATAAAAACTGTTTCAAGAGCATTTTTTGTTCTGCATCCAGCTGAACTCCTCCCTGATTGGCAAACTCAATCAACGGGTCAATCGTAGGAGAAACGACAATTCCACTGGAGTAATGCTCAATTACTTCATCCAGATTTTTAAATCTACCATCGTGCATGTAGGGCGCTGAAACAGCAATATTTCGTAAAGTGGGTACTTTAAATTTTCGGCGGTCATTCGGATTTCCTGTTACTCCTTCTCGCCCTAAATCTAAAGTTGGAGGTAGTCCATTATTACTGAATTTTTGTACCTGCATCAATGGTCCATTGTGACAATGAAAACAATCTGCTCCATTCAAACTCAAAAATAAATCATAGCCCGCCCATTCTTCCGGGGTAATCGATGAAAAAATCCCTTGCTCTTCGGATGTTAAAGACAAACTGTTTTGATATTTGTACATCACGTCGTATTTTGATTTTCCTGAAATCATTGTCCGGATGAATTGTGCCAATGCTTTCGCCACCATTTCTTTCGTAATCTTTGTTGTCCCAAATGCTTGAAAAAACTGATTTCGATAACTCACATCTGCCTGTAATCTTTGAACTGCTTCGTCCCAAGTCAAGTGCATTTCAATCGGGTTGGGTACCGGTTCAAGTAATTGTTCCTCCAGCACTTTAGATCTTCCATCCCAAAAAAAGAATTGCTGCCACCCCATGTTGATTAAAGCCATCGAATGTCTTGAACCAGTGGCCCCATTGACTCCTACCGAAAATTGTTTTTCATCACTAAAACTGGTTTCTGGCGAATGACACGATGAACAAGATATTGTATTGTCCAAACTAAGTCGCTCTTCGTAAAACAACCGTCTTCCCAAAGCAACTCCTTCCACTGTCATGGGGTTGTCATCTGGAATTTCCATCGCAGGAAAATGAGATGGAATATCCAATTGATAAGGTGTAACGTTGTAACCTACTTGGTCTTTTTTACACGCAGCCAAAATAGCCAGTAAAGTCACAAAAACAAGCACTCCTGCCTCCCACTTTTTTCTATTTCGATTGCCTTTCATTTACGGAAGTAATGTTAATCCTGCCTTAAAATTTTGTATTGCTTTTGTACTCAACGGTATTTGCCCTGGCGATGAATGGGTTACAAACTCGACTCTTGGGTTAATCTCATTTCCTGATTGGTTAAAAAACACATTCAAATCCAATTGCAATTTAGCTCGATAAACTTGGTTTGTTGTTAGTTGCCAATTGATTGAAGAAAATCCTAAATCTGTCAACAAATCATCTGTACCTGTGTGATACACCAAAAAATGATCAAATTGATCTACCCCATCCGCAATGGTATCCATGCGAGCTTCTACTTTTGTGAAAATGTAACCTGGATTCCATCCCCAATGCATACCTCCTGCCTGAACAATATTGAGCGGATGTAAATTCGGCAATGCTGTTGGATCGGCATGATTTTGGATTTCATCTACTCCCAAAAATGCGGTCAAATTTGAAAAATCACTTGGCGAAGCAACAGTTTGAAACAGCAAATTTCCATTGACCCGATAATCAAACAATGCTGCATCCAAGAGAGGTTTCGTGTCGTATTTCAAATCAGTTACATAAAATAGTAGGTCTGTAAACTGTATACGATCACCATTCGCAAAAGTATAGATCGAATCCAATTTTAATGTCTGCTCACCAAAAACTGGATAAACTTCCATGCGCAATTGATTTTCCACTTCAGGAGCCGGAACAGGAAATGGATCTTTTTCACACGAAACCAGAACCCAAATAATCAACATGATACACCAACTTTTTCGCATCTTCTTTTCTTTTCTTTCTAAACGTAAATGTAATCAAAAAGTTGGAAAAATTCATTTAAAAAAACAATATAACCCCGCTGACTTATCCCCATCCTTTTTGCTATCTTTAAGCCTTTAATTGATCTATGGAAAATCCAAAACCGTTGCAAATTTTGAACGCCTCTGCGGGAAGCGGTAAAACATTCAACCTTGTTTTGACTTATCTAAAATTGATTTTGAGTGATCCTCAATCAGATGAAATGGACAAAAATTACCAAGATCCTTTTGCTCAAATCATGGCCATGACCTTCACTAACAAGGCTGCCTTGGAAATGAAAACCCGCATCATTGAAGCTTTGGACATTTTGGCTTTTCCTTTGCAAGGTGACGAAAAAAAACAAGGTAAAAATCAAGATTACGCTCGTTTGGTTTCTGCACTCCTAGGGATGGACCTTGAGAAATTAGAAAAACGTGCACAAATCATGCTCAAGCGAATTCTTCATCGTTACGAAGATTTTCATGTAATGACCATCGATAAATTCAACTTGCGCTTGATTCGATCCTTTTCAAAGGATTTGGATTTGCCCAACGACTTTCAAATCATCATTCACGAAGACGAAATACTCGATCAAGTAATCGATACAACTCTAGATAACCTCGACGAAAAAAATCAACGTGAATTGACAAAACTGGTTCTTACTTATTCGCGTGAAATGCTCAATGAAGGCAATGGCTGGAAATTCGAAAATGACTTGCGTAACTTTGCTAAAATCCTCAAAAACGAACGCTATTTCAACGCTTTAGACGAACTTGCATCTCAAGATTTTACCCCTGAAAAATACCAAGAACTGCAACTGGAAATCAAACAAAAAGCGGCACAAATTGAACTTGAAGCGCATAAATTATTAGTTCTTTTTCAGCAATACAATGAAAATGATTTACCAGGAAAATCAACAACAGCCAATGCATACAAAAAACTACATCCTACTGCACTTTGGCAACAAAAAACGCCTCATTTTTTTACCGAAGCTCACTTAAAAAAATTGGATAAAGATGCTTTTCCAACGGATTTAAAAGATGGAACTTTACGTTTTCAAACGTTTTTCGCAAAAGAATTTCCACATTATTTTTCCTTGACACTTCAACGGAAATCGTTCTTCAACATGGCTCTTCTTCAATTCCTAAACAAAGAATTGGATGCAGTAAAAAAAAACGAACAACTAATTCGGATTTCAGAATTTAACAAACTAATTTCAAACTTAATTCAAAACGAAGACGCTCCTTTTATTTATGAGAAATTAGGTACGCGGTTCCATCATTTTCTCCTGGATGAATTTCAAGATACTTCGCGACTTCAATGGATGAACATGGTTCCGCTTATACATGAATCACTTTCAGCTGGAAAAGGCAACCTCATTGTGGGCGACCCTAAACAATCGATTTATCGATTTAAGAATGGACTAGCCGATCAATTTGTAGCTCTTCCTCGTATCTACAACCCCGAATTTGATATCGAAACAGAACGAAAATCCAATTACTTTGAAGCGCAAGGTGAAAAATTACCGCTCGCTGATAATTGGCGTTCACACACCGAAATTGTTCGCTTCAACAATGATTTATTTACAACGTTTAGAGATAGTGATTTTTTAGATGATGAAATGAAATCATTCTATGCGGATGTTTCTCAAAATCCCAAAGGAAATGAAGGTGGTTTCATTCAAATTGTTTCAGCAAAAACGGATGAAAAACCTTCTCCAACCTTGTTAATTGACGAATGGGTAGACGCTTGCATCGAAGATGGATATGACCCCGGCGACATTTGCTTACTCGGCAATCGAAAATCAGAATGCAATCTATGGGCTGCACACTTGAATGCACGGGGTTTCAAAGTCGTTTCAGCTGATAGTTTACTCGTCGATTCGGATTGGGCAGTTCGTTTAACAATCTCGTATTTACGTTGGCGAAAAAATCCATCTGGAGACATGGAGGCGAAGCAATTTGTGGAACATTATTACACATTCAAGGGCAGTCAATCGATTGATGAAATCATGTCTTTGTGGGAAGAAACGGAAAACGAAAAAGGATACAAACGCGTCGTCTTTCGAACAGATCGATTCTTGCAAAAAGAATTTGAACTTGAAACTGAATTTTTCTTCTCTTTTGAATCTTTATATCAACTAGTTCAAGGCTTTTATCGCTTGGCAAAAATCGAGGAAGAACAGAATCCGTATGCCCATCATTTGTCGGACATGGTGCAAGAATTTGATCAAAGTTTCGGACCTGATTTAGAAGCTTTTCTATCTGATTATGATTCAAATGGAAAAAGCTCGGCTGTTCAAATCCCCGAAAACAAACAAGCAATCAAAATCATGACTGGCCACAAATCAAAAGGCCTAGAATTTCCCGTAGTGATGCTTCCCGACATGGATTGGAACATCATGCGCAGCGATGTCAAGCATTTGGTTCAAGTAGAAAACCACTACGTTTATACAACAATTGCCAAAAACAATCCCATTCCGTCCATCATCCAAAACCACGATCAAGAATACAAACAAAGTTTTCTCGATAAGTTGAACTTGTGTTATGTGATGTTTACGCGCCCAGAAGAAAGACTTTACATCGGCAATAACTTCGCTAAAAACAACAATTTCGGATCAATTCTACACGAAATACTCGCTAAAAAATGCAAACTAAACGCAGATGATGCCATTGAAATTAGCTTCGGGGAAAGAAACAAAAAAACAGTAAAACCTGAAAGTTCGTCCGATCAAAACACTTTTGTTCCTGAAAAATTAAACGACAAACTTTGGTTCCCCGATATTTCTGTGCAGGACAAAACATTGGATCAAACGGTTATCTTGTCGGAAGAACGTCGTTTGGGTAACCAATTGCATTGGCTACTAGCAAAAGTAAATAATGAAAATCCTTTCGATAAAGTACTCCATCAAGGAATCCAATCCGGACAAATTGAAGCAGTTCACGCCCAAAAACTAACCACTTGGTTTGAATCAATCCATCGCTTCGAGCCTTATCAAAAACTAATTTCGGAAAGTCAAGAATTACTGCGCGAACAAGCGATCATTCTCGGTCCTGGCGAAGTGAAACGTCCTGATTTAATTTTGAAAATAAACGAAAATTACCTCGTGCTTGATTACAAAACGGGTATGCCTAAATCATCCGACAGCAAACAGGTTCAAACGTATATTCGAACCCTTCGCGCCATGGGATTGCCTGCTCATCAAGGAATTGTGTTTTACACTGATTCCACGGAAATGGTGGATGTGGAAGGGTAAAATAACACCCCATTAACATTCCGATTCACAGTTATTTGTTCGTTTCATTGTATCTTCGCAGCTTTCAAAATTGAAGTTATGCGTTGGTTGTTGTTTTTATTCGTTTTCGTTTCATCACCTCTTTTTAGTCAAATAACAGCTGTGAAAAACGAAGCAGATTATCCTTTTTGGCTTGCTTTACCTGAAGATAGTATTTTAAACAATAATCCTCCAGTGCTGATTTTTCTTCATGGAAAAAGTTTATCTGGAACCGATTTAAACCGCGTTCGTCGCTATGGCGTAATTCACGAAATGGACAAAGGCAGAAAAATCCCTGCGATTGTCGTTGCTCCGCAAGTTTCTTCTGGTTCGTGGGATCCTGATAAAATTCTTTCCGTTTTAGATTACATCCAAGAAAAATACAAAACTGACACTACCCGAGTTTACGTTTGTGGAATGAGCTTAGGCGGTTACGGAACGTTACATTTCGTAGGGAAACATGCCGAGCGTGTTACTGCTGCCGTTGCACTGTGTGGCGGTGGAAACCCAAAAGATGCGTGTAATTTAGCAAGCGTTCCTCTTTGGATTCAACACGGCAACCGTGACTATGCTGTTCCAATTTCAGAATCAGAAAAAATGGTCAGTGCAATTCGCTCTTGCGACGGAAGCAACCTAACTTACACCATTCATCCTGGCGCCGATCACGGAGATTTGGAACGTGTTTTCCGAACGGATGAGATGTATAATTGGCTTTTTGAAAAACGAAAAGGAATCTAAACCAATAGATCATAAAAAAACTGCCCGAAGAATCAGACAGTTTTCCTTTTTTGTAATTTAAATGAGTTGTTTTATTCTGACAACATCACTACCTAAGTGCAATTTATTTCGCTGAGTAACTTCTTACAACAGTAAGAAATTTTGTGAATTCATTTTTAGAAACGATATTTTTTAAAGAAAACATCCCAATCCCAAATGAAGCTATTCATTACTTCATCCATGCGCTTTAAGAAAAGCGGATTGGGTGCTTGCATTCTTCTGAAATATTCGTCTTGAAAATCGTTTAATTTGTATTTGTGAAAAATGGCTTTCGACATTCCATACAAAACATTTTTCGATGGGTGATTCACCCGCATGATAAAACTTTGATAATCACGTACCAATTGAGCAAATTGATTTTCAGTGATTCCGTAAATCTTCCCTAATTTTTCGAAAATTAATTTTTCAACACGATACGCTTGTTCTGCTTCAAACGTGCTTTCTAAAAAAGATAAATTTCCTACAAAAACAATCATAGCAAATTCGCTATCTTGTTCTACTTGAATATTGGGAGAGAATACAAAAGCCGGATCGTCATTAATCAAATCTGCTACTTCTTTGAATCCATTATCGATACTTTCTAACAATGCGTTTACAAACACATTCGCCAGTTGGTTATCCGACAATTTTTTCTTCAAAATCGTTCCTAGCATATCGTTTAATTTGTTGTTGTTTGTTTGTTCTAACAAAGATATGAATCGACCAACAGTATAAAAACAACGTTAAAAAATCATTATCAACCAAGTTATTAACATTTGAATTCAACACAATTCACAATTTTACTCGATTTTCCAACTAACTTCCTACAAAACACGTACATTTGTTGGAATGAGATCATACGCATCAACACTGATTTTTCACTTCACTTTGCTCTTCTTTTTTGTACAATGCAAGGAAGAAAAGAATCCTAATACAACTAAAAAAACAAACAAAATCGATTCAGTAAAATTAGACTCATCTTTCCTCTCTCAACCGAAGTTAGAAAATGAAACGACTTTTTTACCTATTAAGATAAAACCTGCTCAATACGATTTTTATGTTTCTCCCAAAATGGGTGAACTTCTTTTGGGAGATATTCCTTTTCAAGTAGGACAAAAAGTAACGAAAGACCAATTGCTTTTTCACATCGACAAATCCTTACTTTTCCAAAAAATCAAAACAATCAAATCGGAATTAAAATCCAAATTAACGCAGTTTGACTACCCAAATGAAATTGTGACCCTCAAATGGAAAACGTATGGTCAGCAAATATCCATGCAAGATCTTTTTCCTGAAATTCCTAAAATCAGAAGTCAAGAAGAAAAAAATGCGCTAGAAAAGGACGAAATCCTTGAACTACTTCGACAAGGAATTGATGCTGAGAATGAAATTCAATCTTATTACCAATTGGTTAGAAAAAGTGGAACCATATCAAAAATATTCCAACAACCGGGTTCAATGATTCAGATGAAAGATTCTATTCTTTCGATTGAAGTTTCACCCACGATTTTATCCTTTCAATCTTCAACACCGATTAAAAAAACTACTCTTTTGACAATCTACGACAAAAAGAAACTTCCGATTCAAAAAGTTCACTGGATTACTGAAAAGAAAATGAACAACAAATACACCTACACCCTACCACTTACGTCTACCAAAAGAAACGAATCTACGTGGATTTGCATAGAAAATTAAATAGAAAAAAATTCAAATGGACTTGGAGAAAATATTTTTTGTATCTTCCCATTTCAAAATCAGCACAAGTGAATAAATTTCATCTGATTATACTACTATTTCTGGTAAGTGATTACGCTTGGACTCAGGATATTCACTGGTCACAGTTTAATGATAATCCCATTTTTCAAAATCCGGGAAACAGTGGCCGTTTTCAAGGTGACTGGCGCTTTCATGCCAATTATCGTGATCAATGGAGAAGTGTAACTGTTCCATTCAGTACATTTTCCATGTCAGCCGATACGCGAATAAAAAAATACCCCAACTTGGGAGTTGGCGCTCAATTATTTCATGATCAAGCTGGTGATGGTAAATTTCGCACAGTTGAACTACAAGTTTCACCTTCCTATTGTCTGAAATTGAGTTCCGATTCCGTTCACACGCTTCGACCTGGTATCCAATTTGGAATGAATCACCGCCAAGTCAATTTTGATGCATTTTACTTTGATGCTCAATTTGATGGTATTATGTATGTGCCTTCACTTCCAACAAATGAAATATATCAAACAGACCGAAAAACGAATATTTCATTGGGAACTGGAGTGGTGTATGAATGGTTTCAATCGAAACGAAAACGCATTTCAGCTGGTATCGGTGCTTTTAATCTAAATCGCCCGAATCAAGGATTTTTCAACGACAAAATTCAACGCGACATGCGGATCAATCTATTTGCGAAAGGTCAGTTTGAAATCCAGTATGACTGGGATATCCTTCCAACAGTAATGCTTAATTTTCAAGGAACATACAAAGAAATTATTCTTGGTTCCACTGCACGTTATATTTTGATTGATCGCATGGGCGAATACAGAGCTTTGTATTTTGGTGCTTACCTCCGAAATCGAGATGCCAGTTATTTGAGTGTTGGTATGGATTATCAAAATTGGTTTGCTGGTCTTAGTTACGACATCAATTTCTCAAAATTGGTACCCGCAAGTCGAATTCGAGGCGGAATTGAAATCAGTGTTCGCTACATTCTTTCTCGTTACAAACCCAAAAAAGTGATTCATCGCGTATGTCCAGATTATATTTAATTGCTATCTGTCTTTTGGTATCTTTCTTCGGAAAAACACAAGGCGATTTGGGAACCTACCTCAAATTGGCCGATGAACAATATGAAAAAGGCGACTACATTTATGCGCTCGATTTTTATGAACGAGCTCTCAATATCGATTCGAATACGGTTGATATTCTATGGAAATATGCTGAAACGCTTCGGGCTTACAAAGATTACCGAAAAGCAGAATATTATTACCAAAAAGTGTATGCCAAAGAAACGGGACTTATACATCCTTCCAGTTTACTCCAATGGGGGTTGATGCAAAAACAAAATGGTAAATACGATGATGCCATTGAAACATTTAAACTAGCCAAAAAGAAATATGCTAAAGACAAAAAATCGTATCTATACCTCAAAGCGAAGAGAGAACTCGAGTCCACATTATGGGCCAAATCTGCCAATAAATCTGAGAATGATTTGATTCTTTCACAACTTCCAACCACTGTCAACACACCTAATTCGGAGTTTGGTCATGGTATTTATAACAATCAACTGATTTTTTCTTCTTTGCGAGGTGATTCCATTCACGCCAACGAGGAAGTTTATTCTACGGAATACAAAACACGTCTTTTCTCAAGCGAATACAAAAGCAATTTGACTTTTGATGAAAGTAAACGAATCGAAAACTTAGTGATTTCAAACAAAAACACAGGCAACGGTTCATTTTCTCGGGACGGTACTCGTTTCTATTTTAGTGTTTGTCAAGAAAAAGGGTTCAACTACACCTGTAAAATCGCTGTTGCCAATTATTCAAACGGAAAATGGAGTTCCATCGATACGTTGGGTGACATAATCAATGAACCCGGTTTCAACACAACGATGCCTTGTATGGCTTTTATCGATGGTGAAGAAGTGTTGTTTTTTGCATCTGACAGAGAAGATTCAGAAGGTGGGTTGGATATTTTTTATTCATTCATCAAAAAAGGAAATCAATTTGCCAAAGTAAAAGCGTTGAAAACTGCCAATTCACCTGACAATGAAATTGCACCCTATTGGGACGAAGTAAACAAACGTCTCTATTTTGCTTCTAGCTGGCACGATGGTTTTGGTGGTCACGATGTTTATTATTGTCAACACTTAAATGGTCAGTTTGCAAAACCAGTAAATATTGGGAAACCTTATAACAGTCCTGCGAACGACACCTATTTTTTCATCCACAAAGATACTTCGTATGTTACGTCAAATCGATTGGGAGTCTTGTACTCGAAAAACCCAACATGCTGCAGCGATATTTTTGCTGTACACAAGCCAATCGTTGTAATTCCTCCAACTCCAAAAGAAACTTTAGAAGAATTGAATAAACGTCTTCCAGTAACTTTGTATTTTCACAACGATGTTCCCAACCCGCGATCAACAGCAACAACAACGAATGTCAATTACATCGATTCATACCGAGATTACATCGCAATGATTCCACAATACAAAACAGAATATTCCAAAGGATTAAGCGGAGAGAAAGTAGAAGAAGCACAAGAAGATATTGAGAGTTTTTTCACCGAATACGTCGAACAAGGGGTGAAAGATTTGGAATTATTCCGTGATTTAATGTTAGAAGAGCTGCAAAAAGGGACTTCCTTGGAATTAACGGTGAAAGGTTTTGCCTCTCCCCTAGCAAAAACCGATTACAGCGTTAATTTAACAAAAAGAAGAATCGCTTCATTGGCCAATTATTTGTCAGCTTATGAAAATGGTATTTTTGCTCCCTATTTAACTAATTCAGCTCCAAATGGTGCGAAAATAACCATCAAAGAAGTTCCATTTGGTGAATATACCGCAGCAAAATTGATTAGTGACAATCCCAATGATACGAAAAATTCAGTGTATTCTCGTGCAGCATCTTTGGAACGAAAAATTGAAATTCAAAGTATTAGCATTGTTCCTTCCATAAACGATTCGATACCCGATTTAGATAGTCCGCTTCAAATTAAAGATTTGGGGAAAATCAAAACAGGAGAAATAACAACAACCTCATTTGATGTAAAAAATAGATCACAACAAATAATTGAATTAGATCAAGTCGACATCCCATGTGAATGCAATCAAGTTGAATTAAGTAAATATACACTCGCACCAGGTGAAACTATCACAGTAAAAGTCAAATTTGACACAAAAGGATATCAAGGCAATGTGGTAAAATCAGTTTATTTAAAGACAAAACAAAAAGGAATTCCACTTCGATTAGTTGTTACAGCAGAAATTCTTCCTTAATCAGTCATTTTTTCCACTATTTTTGACCCCATGGAAAAACCAAAACGCATATTATTCTTAGACTTGATGCGCGTACTTGCATTGTTTATGATGATTCAAGGTCATACAACCTATGATTTTCTTGATTTATCCATACGTGATGGAAGCAGTACAGGTATCAAAATTTGGACGAGTTTACGAGGATACACCGCACCATTTTTCATGATGGTTTCGGGTGCTGTATTTACTTTCTTAATGTTGTCACAAGAAAAACCGGATGGATCAAATCCACGAATAAAAGCAGGTTCACAACGAATTGTGACTTTATTATTTTGGGGTTACATGTTAAATTTCCCGATATATGTATTCTGGAAAATATTCACCAAAGAAGGGATAGATCAATTTCTTCGAGTTGGAATTGGTGAAACACTTTTTACCATTCTTTGGATTTCGGGCGCATTGTATGTCTACAAGTCTTTGACCATGGAGCGAGAACAAGCTCGTGTTGGATTGCTGAAAAGGTTATTTAGAGAAGGTGCATTGAAACATACTTTAGGTCGCGATAAACTCTTTAACAAAGAATTTTTCCAACAAGAAGAACGCAAGAAACGATTGTTTTCCTCCTTTTTCTATGGTTTCATTATCAGTATCCCTTTTTTAATTATTTCTAATCTATTGACCATCGAAGAAAAACAACGAGCACTTCGTGTTGATGTATTGCATATTATTGCAATTGGACTTCTTACAATCATGTTTGTGTATTTCATTACAAGACATATCAGGTGGTTAATGTCATTGATTTACTTTCTATTGATACTAGTAATTGTTTCATTGTACCCGCTTCTACATAATGTTGATTTATCCGAATTACCCATATTTGTAGCTCCCTATTTAAATGATTTTGGAACTAAGTCTATGTTTCCATTAACACCTTGGTTAGCTTATATCTTTGCTGGAGCTTTACTTGGGATTTGGTTAAGTTACGAAATCAAAAAAGACAACTTCGAAAAAGTAATTGGATTCAAACTTGCTTTGCTTGGAATCGGATTTCTTACCTTATCCAAATTAGGTGATTGGTTTGAAGTGTATTATTATGGTAAAAGTTACTTTTGGCACGATAGTCCAAACTTAATTTATCATCGATTTGGAATCGTATTGTCTGTTGGTTCATTTATGGCATTTTTAAGTTTGGTAGTGAAGGATTTACCCAAATTCATGAAACAAATGAGTCGCAATACATTATGGCTTTATGTTGGTCACTTAATAATCATTTATCAAATAGTAAAACCAATTATCGGTTACCAAACCCGTTTCAGTGTTCCGGTTACTTTGGTTTGTATTGTCATCATGTTTATATTGATGTATCTTCAAACAAGAATTATTATTTATATCCAAGGACACGGCGGATACATTGCATGGTTCAAAAGTAAAGTACTAAAAAAAGCGAGGGATTAACCTCGCTTTTTTTGTTAATAACATAATTCAAAGCTCATAAAAAGCTGAACATTGACTCAGTGTTTTATGCCTTTTGCAAGTTCAATGCAATTTCACTTAACTCTTCGGTTGATAACTGTAATTTTTCTTGAGCAAAATTCATATCTGCTACACCATTAATTGGAATCAGATGTATGTGAGCATGAGGAACTTCCAAACCTATCACGGTAACACCTACTTTTCGACAAGGAAAAACTGCTTTGATTTTTCTAGCAACTTCCTTAGAAAAAGACATCATCTTAGCTAAATGTTCATCTTCTAAATCAAAAATATAATCAATCTCCACTTTTGGGATTACCAGAACATGGCCCTTACGAAGTGGTAGGATATCTAAAAAAGCTAAGAAATCATCGTTTTCCGCAACTTTATGACAAGGTATTTCACCTGCTATTATTTTTGAAAAAATCGTAGCCATTAGCGCTTAATTTCAAGGATTTCAAATTTGATAATACCGTTGGGAGTTTGAACATCAGCAATGTCTCCCACTTGTTTACCTAATAAACCTTTACCAATAGGAGAATCTATTGAAATTTTCTTAGCTTTCAAATCAGCTTCATTTTCCGCTACAAGTGTATATTCCATCTCCATGTTATTAGCCGTATTTTTAATACGAACAGTAGACAAGATAAATACTTTTGAAGCATCAACCATCGATTCATCAATGATCCGTGCATTCGCAATGACAGCTTCTAATTTTGCAATTTTCATTTCAAGTAAGCCTTGAGCTTCTTTGGCAGCATCATATTCTGCATTTTCAGATAAATCTCCTTTATCTCTAGCTTCAGCAATCTGATCTGAAATGGAAGGACGTTGTACTGTCTTCATATCATGAAGTTCATCCTTCAATTTTTTCAATCCTTCTTCCGTATAATAAGTAACTTGTGACATAACGATATGGTTTTATAACAAAAAACAAGAGAGCCAACTAGGACTCTCTTGTTCAACAAATTTATAAAAAATAATTTTATTTCAAATTAATTGTTGCTCCAAATGTATGAATAACTCCAAAAGGTGTTGACAAACGTGCAGCATACTCAACTCCAAGTGCTGTTTTGTTTTTTCCTACCAATGCATCTACAGAAAAACCAGCAGTTGGACCAGTCAATGCATTTGTACGATTTTCTTGGCTGAAGATATTTTTCTCATAAACATATCCACCACGAACGTGGAAAGCTGCTTTTTCAGTAGTCATACTATAATCCAATCCCAAACGATATTGATCATTAGAAAAAGAATTTGCCGTAAATCCTAACATAGCTGTCAACTTACTCTTTTCATCGAAGATGAAATCGTAAGAACCACCTATTCCAAGCATAGAAGGTAATTCAAATGCTTGTGAACGTTGCTCGTTTGTAGCTGTCCCGCCTGTTTCGACGTATTGAACTTGAGTTGCAAAACCATCACCGTTATACTTCATCGTTGGACCAACATTTTTCAAGGTAATTCCAAACTTAACTTGATCTTGTTCACCAGTTACGTATTGAATACCTGCATCAATTGCAATACCAGAAGCACGTAAGTTTGCAATACTTTCTGAAACAACCTTAAAATTAATTCCCCCCGTAATAGAATTGGAGAAAGTACGTCCGTATCCAATGTTAAATACATTTAAACGTGGAGTAAATACCCCAATACCTCCCTCTGGAATATCTTCTGTTGTAACCATAATGTCTCCAAAACTCATCGCTTGAATACTTACCGCTAATACATCGGAATCAGAAATGCGTTGAGCAATACCTGCTGAAGTAAACCCAATTCCAGCATTTCCTAACCAGTTCGTGTAATTGAACTTAATCTGAGTTTTATCAGTGTATGCTAAACCTGCAATATTCATAAACGTTGCTTCAAGACCTCTTGTAGATGCATAACCAGCATCTGCAAAACCAGTTGAACGCGCCCAAGGATTAATCATCAATTGACTTGCACCAGCAGAACCTACACGATCTTCGTTTCCAGCAAATGCATTGGAGCAAGCAATTGCTGCTCCAATGATTACTGTATTCTTAATGATATTTTTAAACTTTTTCATTCTAACCTAATTTCAAGTTAAATCACTTTTTAGATATTTTCAAGATCGACTTGACGAATTCCACCGAAGAATTTGACAATTTTCTCGCCAACACCTGGAACTTCCACGTGGATTAAATAAACTCCACTAGCAATAGGAATACCTACTTGGTTTTTCAAATCCCAATCAATTGATGTCACAGGGTTATCTTTCTTGAATGTACGAATCAATTTACCATTCATGTTGTAAATCTTTACCGTACACTGATCTGGTAAATTAGTGATTTTAACACGTGTATCAATTCTACTTCTTTCGTACTCAGAGAATGCATAGTATGGGTTTGGAACAACATTGATTAAGTCTAAAGCTTCCGCCAATGCATCTTTACTTCCTGTTACAGTCATGATGTCATCCATTGACCAACTGTACATTGGACGACCTCCATTTATTCCAGTTGCTAAGTACTCAGAGTATTCTTTGTTTACTCGAATTTTCATCGTAACATCAGTCGCATTCACTTTCTGACCTTCAGCCAACATAGTATTGGCTACCCACATCATGCTTGTATATGCTGCTGTATAACCTGCTGTGTTGTTTTCAGCTAACTTATCGTAAACCCAGTTATTCGTTCCATCATATTCAGGACAACCTAATCCTTGTACATTGTATCCAAATACATAAATAGGCTGTTGTCCTCCAAATACTGGATTTCCTGTATTATCAAACATACGTGATGAAGGATTCCAAATCATGTCGCTACCACCATCAGCACCTAAGAAAGAATTCTCTCCAAATGCCATGTGTAAACGAACACCTGTTTCCATATCAACCGCATACCCAGGGAACCAGCTCATTCCGGTACTTCCAGCAATGTCATTACCATTGATATCTTTACTTGCACTTTTTCTAAGTCCACCAGCACGTGCATTTCCAATGTTTAAGTTTGCCTCGCGTCCTAATTCAATAACAGCACAACGTGTCCATTTAGATTTATCACTTGTCAACACGATATTTACACTTGGTAAACGAGAAATACTAGCAAAACGACGTAGACCATTTACAGCACCATTTGTTAAACCTCCTGTACCAGATGGATAAACTAATGGAAGGAAATTTGTACGGTAGTTCACCAAACAATGTGGTGCTACTCCTCCACCTATTATTTTTTCATAATTCTGTGCATCATCTCGACCAATCTCATCTTTATATCTTCCAGGATTTACATAATCTGGATTATAACCAACTGTATCAGCAGCAGGATCATACGTACCAGACAAGATCCAGTTTGTTGGGAAGAATGCATCATTATCTGTTACAAAAGACAACCAACGTTTAGAAGAATCTGCAAACGTGATTGAAGACTCAATTGGATCTGTGTAACGTGTATATTCAATAATCACTGGAGGATCATTTGTTTCCCCAGGGAGGTAATATTTGTTTTGAGTAATTTCAACTGATACTCCCCAATCTGGAATAATTTGCTCATTTTGATTTGCAATTGTTCTTTTTGATTCAACTGAATCTTGAAGTGTTCCATCTTTTTTATCATAGCGATAAATCACCCAAGAAGCGGTATCTGTAGAGTAATAATTCACTGAAGCACTTGGGTTTGCAGGTAAAGTATAATCTTTAAACTTACATACATAGTAACCACCTTTCAAGTTTAATGGATCAACTACTTTGATATTTAATGGACCTTGACCATACTCGTATGTAGCTTCATTGATTTTACCATTTGTTAATATCGTATTCAATGTTGCAGAAGTAAATTCCAATGAACGGTTACCGTTACCAATACCATCCAAACGAGTGATACGTGGTGTTGTTCCATAAGAAGCTTGTTGATTTGTACCTCCTGCTTCAGGTGAAGTAATGTGTGGAATACCTTCTACCGGCTTGATTGTTGAACCGTCCGCATTGATACGAGAAGCAATGTATGGCATTTTTTGACCATCTAATTGATTTGGATCATTTGGATCATACTTCTTGAACTCATTGTGTGCATAAGCCAAAGCAATGTAATAATAAGACTTATGATTTACCAATGTACGTTCCCCTTGAGCAAATAAATCTTCCGTTACACGGAATGTATGACGAATACCAGTATTTGAACCGTTCACTTTTTCAACAGGAATGGAGAAACCTAATGCCTCATCAAATTCAAAATTAATCAAACGAGAAATACCATTTTTGATGTCACATTGTGCTACCAAACGTGCTTTATCCGCATCACCAATATCCGAAACAGATGCAGAACTGTTTACCATTTGGAAAATTTGATACCCTTCAAAACGGTAGTTTTTATCATATACAGTTCCATTTCCTGGATCTTGAATATTGATTTTATCTTCTTCGATGTAATCTTCATCTGCATTGTTCGAGTTCGCAGGATTGTCCAACATTAAGATCAACTCATTTTTCAACTCTTGAATTTTCAAAAGTGGAGCGTTGGGAGGATCTAAGATACGGAAACAGTTGTCAAACAAAGCTTGTGCTTTCGTATCAGCACGTTTCAAAGCGCGTACGGAAGAGAATAAATCACCTTCAGCACCTCTAGCATAAACGATACCAACCGTAATGTTGTTGACAGCACCTGGACGAAGTGTAAATGGACCAGCAGACTGAACAAAACGACGGTCATTTGGTGGATTATTATTTGTCGCTTCTGACCAAGGACCTAGTCCTGGATCAATACCGCGAGTACCCCAATTCAATGTATCTGAATCATCTGGGAACGCATAAGTAGTTTCGATAATTGTTGGTGCCACACCTGGGAAACCTGTTCCACCGTAATACATCGGTTCACCAGTTCTCCACTTACCTTGCATGTAGTTGTAGAACTGAGCAGCAGTGGATGGATCGGCTTGAGGAAACTGAGCTCCGTTAGTGTAGTAATTAAATACTTTCATCCCGTAACGCTCATTATCAACAATTCCATCTTTGTAACCAATTCCTAAACCGGAATAAACTATCCCTCCATCAGCTAAAGCAGCTGCAACATTCATTACTGCTGGTTGGCCTGTAATCGGATCAGTATGTGGACCATAATTGTCTTTTCCATCAGCATCCTGATATGGACCTTCGAAGAAATCGACACCAATTGCAGGAGGATTAGCACCATATCCAGCACGACCTTGAAATGGTTCATCAAAATTATCTCCGTTGAAAGCATACCCCAAACCACGAGTAACGTCACAACCTACATAATCATCAAAAGCACCACCTAAATCTGCATCGACATATTGAGCAAAATAGGTGTCATACAAGGTTTGAGTTCCACGGTTAATCATTTCATAGTTATAGAATGTCATTCTGTTTACTTCATCGTTGGTCGTAAAAGCAAAAGCTTGTGCACGAATCTCCATACCAATTGGATCTCCATTCGATTCTGTGTGAATGTTCCCTTTATCATTGAAAACCCACCAATGTGTTTCATCACCAAATAAAGTTACACGACGATCAGAACCACACTCAACATCATCTCTTCCCAAGATATCGTCGTACCAAGGATAGTCACCATCATCCATAGGATTGTAGTTTCCATCTGCATTACGATCATAGAAAGGAGCCAAATAATAATCTTGATTCAAGGTCATATCACCATGAGCTGGCCAAGTAGTGATACGCTGCATCGTTTGATTACTAATAACAGGGATAGATGCAGGATCACATGGTACTTCAGGAGAGTTATTACACTCCCACCAAATACTAAAGGATATTACTTCTGCCTTGGATATCGTAAAGAATTTGTCATAAGCAAAACACTGATCTGGTGTAATGTTTGCATCACCAAAACCTTTGATAACATCATCAGAAACGGGTCCGTCAGCAGGTAAAGGGTAATTACCCGTATTTGGATTGATTGTTAATGGACCAGTCCAAAAATCATTTCCTTCACCAAATGTCATTGCAGCTAACTTCAACTGACCGTTGATGTCAGTACCACCCATCCACAAAGATGCAGCGAAGATTGCAGTCAAACGCTCACTTGAAGCTGTTGAAGCTCCCGCTTTCGGCACTTCGTATGCAGCAACACCGTTATTTCTGTCGTAAAACAATACTCCATTTGTATTCAACTGAGCTCGTACATCGTTGAATTGGAAAATTAAACGCTCATTTGGCGGAGCACAATTCGCCTTTCCCGTAAAACTTTGGTTCTGTGTAGAATTGCCTTTTGCAGGCTTGTTTTTCGCGTTAACATCCAAGTAAGCGTACGAGTTACTTACTGTTAGGAGTGCTAACATGAATCCTACGTATTTCATCGTTGTTTTCATTTTAATACACTTTTCATTGTTAGAAGTCAAACTTAACACCTAAACGGATAGTACGTGGAGCACTAATGTTGAAGGCATTTTGAATTTTCATTGTATAATAATCACGGAAAGATTGCTCATCTAACTGGTTTTGGATTGCTTGCTGGAATTGTGAAGCTGCTAAATAACCATCATCATCCCAGTTTCCTGTTGCACGATATACATTCAACACGTTAAACTGATTGAACAAGTTTGTTGCACGGATATACACATTTAAAAATGCTACTTTTTTCTTTCCATCTTCTTTTCCGAACTCCAATTCGAAGTTACGATCTAACTGCATATCTAAGCGGTATGACCAAGGCTTACGAGATCCATTCAATGTTCCAGATAAACCTGAAGATAATGGACTAAAAGCACCTTCATTTGTAATCGTTTGTTGAGCCGAATATGGAGCTCCTGAGAAGATATTCGTAACGATATTCAAACCTGTGTTTTCAAACACTCTGAAATCACCAATTGTTGGACCATTGTAGTCTGTTCCTGATCCATAACGGTAATCAGCAGTAATTTGGAAAGCATGACGTTGATCGAAATCGTAAGGGAAAATATTACGTAGGTTTGGTAAACCTGCGTTAATCAAACCTTGCGCAGAAGTTGCATCTGAACCTGTACCTTCAGCAAATTGAAGTGTGTAGGCTGCTGTCATTCTTAAATTTCCTGTTCTACGTAAATCGTAAGCAACTGTCATCCCTTTTACTGTACCGAAATCACGGTTACCATAAGTACGGTAAGTATTTGGATATGCCTCTTGCACGTTGATCAACTGAACGTTGTTACGTTGTTCACGGTAGAAAGCAGAGATTTTCAATGATGATGTTTTTGTCAAAACTTGTTGGAAACCTAATTCGTAATCGATTGTTGTTTCTGGTTTCAAGTTTGGATTATTCAAAATCACAGAACGGTTTTGAATGAATTGATATTCAAATGGATCAAAACGGAATCCAGTAGTTGGACGTTTAGTCAAGATATCATAGTGAGCAAAGAAAGACGCTTCATCCGAAATTGGGAAGGAGAAAGCAACACGTGGCATCACGTTAATTTGTGGTTTGTAATCTTCAAATGCAGAAGCATTAACACGTGTTTGAGATGGATCAACTAACCAAGGAGCGATACCAGCAGAACCACGAACTAATTTTGGATCTTCGATTTCAATTCCTTGAGCATTGTACCAACGATCACCCGATCTGAATCCATTGATTTGACCTGGAGTTGTAACATTGTCAACATAAACAACATAATCGTCTCCGATCGCATCTGGAATAGAAACCCAATCCAATGTTGCATCTGATTTTGCTTTTTCACGAATTTCACCTGCTGTGTATGCGTTATACAACAAATATGGGTCTTTCAATACTGGTTGATTTGCATCAAATACATCGACACGTACACCTACGTTGAAAATGATGTCATTGAATGCAAATTTGTCCATGATATAACCAGATACATAAATAGGTTGGAATGCTCCTATGAAACGTTTGTAATTCCCGTTTTCATCAAACTCATTGAAATATTTGTTGATATCTGTTCTACCACGCACTTTCTGACCTGTATGATCATAACCCCAGTAAGAAACAAAGCTATTTCCACTGTTGAACAATTCGTCTGGAGAGAACATGTTTAATTGGAACATTTCTGGATCATATTGATCAATATCAATAAACGTCTCATCTGTCACAGACATACCTAATTTTTGACGTAATTGATAATCGAAGAACGTTTGGTTATCTCCATTTTGTTGTCCACCATAAACACCTGTTCCTGATTGAGCGGCATACCCTGAATTCAATCTAGAATAGGTAATTTGTTTGAAACTCCCTGAATCCGCTACGGTAAAGTCATTTAAATCTAACTCAGTAATGTGGAAGTTTGCCAACTGACGTGCAATTTGCCAAATTCCTAATGGTCCATTTGTCCCACCATTTGCTGTTGTACCTGATGTCCAACCACGGTCAAAGCGTTGTTCAAATTCAAATCCTAAAGACAATGAGTGGTCGCCAATGTTCACAGAACCAGAACCTGTTACACGTACCTGATCATTTTCTGTTTTTCCAAAGTAGTTGAATGGTGTTCCGATGTTACTCCATACTTCATATACAGATTGAGGAGCATCTCCATTACGCAAAGCATTTCCTTGTTGGATTTGGAATAAGTTTTCATAATGACCTGTTGCGTCATCTGCATAGATATCATAGTATTGAGTTGTGATTGCAGCCAATGCAGCATTTGTTTCAGAAGGAGTGAAATCTACACGAATATCACGGAAACCATTGTGACGGTATTGATCATCAATTCCATCTCCATTTGAGTCAAATGCCTCGTAAGAAGGACGACGAGTAGTAACAAATTTACCTACGTGACCATAGTTAAAGATGTTGTATCCATGTTTGTCATCATATAATTCATCAATTGATTTCGAGTAATCGAACATGATGTTATAGAATGCACTTTTAATTTTTGAGCTTGAACCTTCTTGGTTATTAACAAAACGTTGAGACAAACGACCATAAACCCTCCAGTCTAATGACTTAGAATTTCCAAAGTTTGTAAAGTTCAACAAAGAGTTAGAATAACTATAGTTTTTTCCAAATGAGTAGTTCATCGAACCACCGAAAGTTAAGTTAACGTTGGGCCCTGTATTCACGTCAATTTTTCCAGAAGCCGAAACCACTGTTCTACGTGCATTCATTCTCCATCTAACTTGTTCAAAGTCATCTTGACGCAAGAAATTTGCATTGTGGAAAGTACCTGTCCCTTGAGCATTTGGACGTAAAGGATTCGCTAATAATTCATCGCGAACATCTTTTTTGATTCGGTAAGCACCTCCATTTGCTAATGGTCGGTTATCCAACTCATCTGTAATGTTAGCAGAAACTAAGAAACCTAATCTTGGTTTTACTTTTTTACCTGTTGAATCTTTTTGCATCCAAAGTGGCCCAGACAACATTCCTTCGAATAAGTTGTAACCATATTTGTCTAAACCAAATACTTTACCATCATATCCATTTTCATCTTTTCCTTTCAAATAGAAACCTGAAGTTACTAATTCGGCTGATCCGAAGAATTTCGAAGATGGACCACGCGTTGTAACCGAGATAATACCTCCCGTTGCATCCCCGTAGTTTGCTGGTAAACCACCCGTAATAACGGATACCTCTTCAATTGCTGATTTCGGTAGGTTTGATGATCCACGAACTTTGATACCATCTATATAGAAATAGGTACCATCTGAACGAGAACCACGCACACTGATTTCTCCGGATCCTTCTTGTGCGTTAACCCCACCAACTGTACTTGCTACCCCTGTAGCGTCACGAACAGGTAAACGAGAAATATCTTCTCTTGTAACTGTTGCACCTGAAGCACCACCATCACGATCGATTAGTGGAACTCGATAGGCAACAATCTTCACCTCTTCGATTTCTGATACTTTAGACGCTTTCCCTAATTCTAGATCATCTAGAAAGGTAATTCTGTCTGCAGAGATAATCACACCCGTTGTTACACTTGGTTGATATCCTTCCCCTTCATTTCTTACTTCGACATCATACTCCCCCGGGGTTACGGAGTTGATTTGGAATTTTCCATCAAAATCGGTGTTAGCACCTCCTTTAATTGTTCCATTTTGTTTCAAAAGCACTTTACATCCATAAAGTGGAGCTTTTGATTTTTCATCTTTAACCGACCCTCTTACGGTTCCCAGACCGGACTGAGAGAAGCCGTAAACCGTTGTCAGTAAGATACCTACTAATAACAAATTGAGTTTTCGTAACATAAGTACAGTTTAAATTTTATACTTTTTTTTAGCAACAAAGCCCGTAAATATAGACAAATTAACCGTAAAATTCCCAGCTCATTCAATTTTACGTAAATTTTTCTTTAACTTACATTAACAAAATTACGCTGTTGAACGGTAATAATTCATGATAAAACAATCAATTTTCAATTTTTTATACATGTCTAAGTAAAAGAATGATGTTTTTATAAAACAAAGGGGTATTTGAATGAGTGAATCGTTCTTTTGATTGATTCTGCAAAAAAGAATACCTTTGAACAGATTATGCAAATTACAGAATCACATATAGGAGAGGGAAATTTACTTGAGTTGGATTTGAATTCATTTGAATTGAACAATCATTTAGATGCTTTAACGGAAATTGAATGGAAAGTCTACATAGGATTTCAACATGAAAAACGAAGAAGAGAATTTGTTGCCACTCGAATCCTTCGCAATCACTTATTCGGAAAAGAAACGTTGACTTATTCTGAAACAGGCGCGCCCCAATCTCCCAAAAATGGTTTTTTATCCATCAGTCACACATCCGAAGCTGCGGCTTTGTTTTATCATCCATTTTATCCGGTTGGTTTGGATTTAGAAGAAATCGCTCCAAAAGCAAAAAGGGTAGCTTTGAAATTTCTTCACGAAGACGAATGTCAAGAATTTGATCTTTCTTCAGAAAAAGAAATGGTGACTTGTTGGTCAGCTAAAGAAACTTTGTACAAACTTGCAGGAAGAAACGGTATCGATTTCAAAAAAGAACTTCGTCTAACAAAAGAAAATGACACCTTATATATAGGACGAATTTTTCAAGGTGAATTTTGGGAAGAATGTAAAATCACTATCTTTGAAAAGAACAATCGTATTTATACATTCAATTCTACTCCGCTTGAAAGAAAATAGTTCGAACATACTCGATTCCTTTAAAAGTGAAAAAGGAAAAGTTGCTGTTTTAATTGATCCTGAAAAAAATCAACATGAAGCAGACATCATTCAATTAATTAACAAAATTAATTTTTCAAACGTAGATTTTATTTTTATAGGTGGAAGCACGGTCTCACAAAAAGAATTTGAATTTACTTCATCTATTATTAAAAAACACACTTCCCTTCCACTTGTCATTTTCCCAGGAAGTTCCAATCAAATTTCATCGGAAGCGGATGGCATCCTTTTTTTAAGTTTACTTTCAGGTAGAAACCCCGATTTTTTAATTGGCCATCATGTGCAAGCCATACCAACATTATTACAAACAAATTTAGAAATAATCTCAACGGCCTATTTATTAATAGATGGTGAAAGTCCGAGTTCTGTTGCATATATCAGTCAAACAACACCTATTCCGAGAAATCAAACCAAAATTGCAGTAGAAACAGCTTTAGCTGGGATTTTTCAAGGAAAACAAATTGTCTTTTTTGATGCTGGAAGTGGTGCAAACAAACAAGTTCCTATACAAACAATTACAGAATTACGTAAGCATACACAAACACCTATTCTTGTTGGAGGTGGAATTCGCAGTGTGGAACAAATCCAAGCTTATCACGAAGCAGGAGTCAACGTAGTTGTTATCGGAAATCACATCGAAGAACAAATGAATTTTTTATTGGATTTGCATGAATACATGAAAAAGGATTAACATCAAATTCATATTTTCACCACACTTATTAAGCAACTATTTCTTGTTTGTTAATTCAATATTAATAAAAGTCACTTCAACCCACTAAATCGGGTTTGTAATTAATAATCTATTAATATTGGTTTAACGCCCAACTCATGCAATTGAAGGAATTTTGTGCTGTAAAAAAATAACAACAAAAGCATGAAATCAAATTGGGTTGTAGGATTCCTTTTATCCCTAGTTTCAACAGGTCTATTTGCTCAAAACGGAAGCATTAGCGGAAAAGTAACGGATGCAAAAGATGGTCTATCCATTCCAAGTGTTCACATTATTCTTCTTGGAAATACCAAAAAGCAACTTTTGACCGATTTAGATGGTAATTATCAATTTGGAAATTTACCTGAAGGATTATACAGCATGACCCTGAAGTTCAGCGATTATGATTCTATTTCGAAGAAAGATATTCAAGTAAACAAAGGAGAAGATATTAAACTTGATTTCCAAATGTCGCAAAAAATCAATGATCTTGGAGTTGTCAATATTGTTGGAAAAATCGATCGATCGGGAACATCTGGTATGATTAACGAGCAGAAAAACAATGCAAGTGTATCGGATGTGATGAGTAGCGAAGAAATGAAAACCAAACCAGATACGAAGGTAAGTGAAACGTTAAAACGTGTGAGTGGTGCTAGTGTGGTAGACAATAAGTTTGTTGTGATTCGAGGTCTGAGCGACAGATACAATTTTGCTTTGTTAAATGGTGCTCCACTTCCTAGTTCAGAAAGTGACAAAAAAGCGTTTTCATTTGATATTTTCCCTTCAAATATGTTAGACAACCTCGTTATTACGAAGTCTGCTTCACCTGATTTACCGGGTGAATTTGCTGGAGGCGTTATCAACATTAATACACTTTCACCAAAAGACAGCGGATTTCACCGAATTCAAATTGGAACATCCATCAATACTATTTCAACATTCAGACAATTTGCAACTTACGAAGGAAGCGGGACTGACTTTTTAGGATTAGGAAAAAATGGACGTGATTTACCTGAAAACATGCCATCAATCAAAGATTTCAATTCTTTGAAGAATGCGGATAAAGCCGTTCTAGCAAAAGAATTTAAACCAAGCTGGAGTACAAACAACCGTATGGCGCTTCCTGCTTTAAGTTTACAATATGGTTATGGGCACAATTTCAAAATGAAAAAAAGAACACTTGGAATGGTTGCTGCTTATTCATACAACAATACATTCAACGCAAACGAAACGATTCGTCGTGAATTTGAAGAAGAAGCAACACAAGTGGTACAACGTACAGAATTAAAAGATTCTGTGTTTACACAATCAATCATGAATACAGGAATGTTGAATTTTTCCATGAATTTGAATGATCGAAACAAAATTCAGTTTTTCAATATGTTATCCATTACTTCGGATGATCGCGTAAACGTTCGAAAAGGTGTTCGAGAAATGGATCAACTTTCCAAACAATGGGAAAAATCAACGAACTTTTGGTATACACAAAACAATTTGTACACATCTCAATTAACAGGAACACATACAATTGGAAAAGCAATGAAATTTAACTGGACAGGTGGATTTAGTGATGTAAATCGTACCATTCCAAACTTACGTCGTGTTGTGTATCAAAAAACAGCGGAAAAGGAGGACGATCCAAATGAAAAATACTATGCAGTGGTACAAAATAATGGTACCATTCCAACAGCTGCAGGAAATATGTTTTGGTCAACAACAAAAGAAAAAATATACAGTGCGAAATACGATTTCATCATACCTGTTGAACACAAAAAGTTGAAAATCGAATATAAGTTTGGTGGATTTAATCAATACCGTACACGTCAGTTTGACGCAAGAAACTTAGGTTTTTCTCGCTTCAAACCAGCTAACTCTCAATTCAACAGTGAATTGCTAGGATTATCTCCTGATCAAATTTTCAGCGTCGAAAACTTAGGAACATTGGAAGATGGCCGTGGTGGATTTAAAATTGATGAAGCAACCAAAGTAAGCGATAGTTACCAAGCTCAATCATTCTTAAATGCTGGTTTTGCGATGATTGATTCGCGTTTATCTGAAAAAATGAGAATTGTAACTGGAT
>CAYRMV010000014.1:0-41010 GCA_964425255.1 uncultured Flavobacteriales bacterium | reverse complement strand
CAAAGATCATAATTTTATTCTTGACCTGTGCTCCACAGGTTTTTGTTGTGATCCGTTACCATTTTAAAAATACAAAAATCCATGGTGTTTCTGTTTTGTGGAACATAAATCAAAAAAGAAAATTTCCGATCATAAATTGGAATTTCAAAAAGAATGAATTTTAAACAGGCTCTTAATAGGGCAAAATTGTTTTTTTCATTTCAGAGGGAAATAAACCATCATCCAAGATCACACTGTATTCCAATCGTTCCCATGTTCCTTGCAAATTGGGTTCCGAAACTTGGTAAATTACATCGTAGCCAACCAATCGATTTCCTTCATACAAGGCGTCAATTCGAGGGAAATTTTCTTCTTTGTACTCATTTGATCCTTTGTGTACTACTTGTTTCACCACTTCCTTTGCCAAAGTGGTGTTTTCAAGTGTTTTTTTGCGTTTTGCATAGGACATTAATCGCAACATGTGTTCTAAATAGGTGTCTTTTTGTGAGCCTGAAAGAACTGCTAATTTTTCTCGATAAAAGCGATAAAAAGCTGTTTCGCGTGTTTCTGCTGAATAACCTGGATATAAAAAAGAACCTTCAAACAAATAATATGTGTAAAAAGGGACTAATTCTTTGTCGATGTAAACAGATTCCTCGAATTTGACATTTTTTAGTTCATTGTTTTTATTCAAATCAAAAATACCATGGATAATTTGAGCAGTATCTCGGTAAGTCAAGCTAAAAACATGATTTTCACGATATAAAATGGTATTTGTATCTCGTTGACAAATAATTTGTTGAACTTCAATAGCTTCGTTTAGGTATCGGTCATTTCGACCTTCTTGTTCTAATTTGTATTTTTCAGCAAACAAGGAATCTAAAACTTTGTATGATTGAGGTTTTAAAATAGCAGTTTGTCCAAATGCTAAAGACTTGTATGTCATTCCTTTGGTAGAAAATTCTTGCTCAACCATCAGTTCAACAGCTTTTTGACGGTTTAGTTTTTGGTCTTCTGGCATTGTTTGTGGTTCGTATTTCAGGCCACACGCAGAAATGCTACCAATTAAAAGGAAAAAAGAAAAGGTTCTTAACATAGTATGTGTATTTTTGTCTCCTAAATCAATTTCATAAAAATAAGTAAAACCAATAAGACGCAGTGAATTTCATCCTAAAATTATTGTTAAATCTATTGGTTTGCCTTTTTGTAAACGGGCTTTTTGCCCAACGTTCGTATGAAGCTTTTTCCACAACTGAGCGAATTGATATTGATGGGAAATTACTTGAATCTTGCTGGGAGAAATCTCAGAAAGCAGATTCATTTCGTGTCAATTATCCCAATTACGGCCCTTTATCTCGATTTCAATCTCTGGTTTTCTTGACGTATGGTGAGAATTCTTTGTTTGTTGCTGCCATTTTGAAAGATCCAAGACCTGATTCCGTTTTAGCTGTTTTCTCCCAACGGGATGATTTCGGAAACGCAGATTGGTTTGGCGTTCAAATCGATCCGTATGGAAACAAAGTAAATGCTTTTTCATTTTATGTAACCGCTGCAGGTGTGGAATTGGATGCGCTTGCACAAGGAGATGAGGAAGATTATTCCTGGAATGCAGTTTGGAAAAGTGCTGTGCAACAAACGGATGAAGGTTGGACATTGGAAATGGAAATTCCGTATTCGGCTATTCGATTTCCAAAAAATACGACGCAGTCATGGGCTGTCAATTTTAAACGTGAAGTTCGTCGATTTCGGGAATTGTCGTATTGGAATCCGGTTGATCCTGCTGTTTACGGTGAAATTACGCAAGCTGGAAAATTAACTGGTTTGGAAGGAATTGATGCTCCAATCCGACTTTCATTCACTCCTTATGGTGCCTCGTATTTCGAAAAAAACACAGTTAATTCTGCTCAATGGAAAAATAGCAACCGTTTTGGGATGGATTTGAAATACGGAATCAGTGATGCTTTTACCTTAGATGTTTCGTTGATTCCTGATTTCGGTCAGGTGATTGCCGACAATGTAATTTTAAATCTGGGGCCCTTCGAAGTGCAATTTGATGAAAATCGTTCATTTTTCAAGGAAGGAACCGAGTTGTTTGGAATTGGCTCCGTTTTTTATTCTCGTCGCATTGGTGGACAACCTTTTTACCGAAATAAAGCACTCGAATTGGGCGAAGGGGAAAAAATCAAGCAAATGGCTTCAACCGCTCCCTTGATCAATGCAAGTAAACTTTCGGGTCGAACGGACAAAGGATTGGGAATTGGCTTTTTCAATGCGGTGGAGGGGAGAACTTACACGGAAATTGAACGACTAGATGGATCGACTCGAAAAGTACTTTCAAATCCTCTGACGAACTACCAAGTTTGGAGCTTATCTCAAAACCTCAAAAACAACAGTACGGTTTCCTTTTTAAATACCTTGGTCATGCGCGAAGGCGATGCAACCGATGCACATGTGAGTGTTTTGGATGCAAATTTATTTTCTCCGGATGGAAAAATTAATTTTGGACAAACGTTAAAACTTTCCAATCGAATGACAGGAAATAACCGAGAAATTGGTCATAGTGCTCGATTTTTAGTTTCAAAAGTGAAAGGAGTTTGGCGGCAAACCTTGGAATATTACGAAGAAAGTGATTTGTTTAACCCGAATGACTTAGGTTTTTTGCTTGTTAATAATGGTAGAGGAGCTAGAACACAAGTGGTTTGGAATGATTTTGAAGCGGGGAAACGCTTGCTTCGAAAACGGATCACTTGGAATATGCAATTGGAAGCATTGTACAAACCCAATTTATTTAGCACATTTTCTACGGATGTTTTTCTCTTTGGTACGTTTCGCAATTTTTTGTCTGCGGCCTTGTCGATTCAATCCAATCCCTTTGGACGAGTTGATCATTTTGAATCACGCACCTTTGGAATTCCTTTGTATTTCAAGCCTTCCATTGAAGTGGGCGGGTTTTATTCGTCGGATTATTCGAAGCCGTTTGCCTTAGATTTTGATTCATATTACAACCAATTTGTGGGATCAAATCAAAAGGTGTGGACTGGGAGTCTCAGTCCTCGGATGCGTTTTTCAGATCGTTTTTTTGTGGTTTGGGAATCTGGTTTTGAATACTTTTTTCAAGATTATGGCTACGTGGCGGCGTCCTCCGATTTGGGGGCAAGTTCCAATCAAATCTATATTGGAACTCGAAATAGAATGATTTTTAATCATACACTCAACGGCGAATTTATTTTCACAAAACGAATGGGAATTACCGCTCGATTGCGTTATTACACACAAACCGTTCGCTATGACTTTTTTCAAGAATTGGCCGGAGATGGTTCTCTAATTTTGTCAGAATATTCTGGAAAAGAATCAACAGGAGGACAAATACACAACACGCGTTTTGATACCTTTTCGTTGGATGTCAATTACCGATGGGTTTTTATTCCGGGAAGTGAATTGCGAATTGGTTGGAAAAACACTTTGTTTCGCAGTGAATCTTCCGCAGCAATTGATGCTTTTTCGTGGTATCAATTAGTGGGTGAACCTCAAACGAATACCATTTCAGTGAAAGTTTTGGTTTTTGTCGATGCGCTTTATTTCAAGGCACTTAAACGGAAAAATAATTCTTAATACTTTCGCTTTTTCCACGATTTCGTCTCTTTATCCCAAACGGATTCAGCGTCCATCATTTCTTCTGAGATCGATGGATATTTGCTACTAACTTTTCGAAGCGGTTGATTTTCTATGTCGAATTAATAGGTCGTTTCATACATGTACATGCTCGCTCCTGGATTCAAATGATCCGAAATTTCAGCGATTGCTCCATTTGGGTGTTTGTGTTTGATTTCAGCATGTTGGTGATAACTCAAATTGACTTGCTGAAATTGATACGTTTCAGTTCCATCAGGAGCATACAAAATCAACAAGGATTTTCCGTCAATCTCTTGTGTTGAACAAGCCGATTTTTCTCATTTGCTTTTTTAGATTCAGCAACATAATAGTGACAAAATGGATCTCCCTTGGCAATTATTACTTGCGTTTCTTCTTCGATTTTCGAACTTGTAATGTAGTCTGTTGATTTTTGATGTGTAGCATAAGCACTAGATAAAATGAGGATAAATAGATAGTAAACCTGATTTTTCATAGTGTGGTTTTTCGATACAAATCAAGAATTGAACCAATGATAAGAGATAAATGAAAAAAGAAATTACGTATATTTATTCCAAATTGAAGAGAAAAAAATGGTTTCAAACGAAGAACAAGCGAATAAACTAGAAATGCAACAAGTTCCTTTGAGTAGTAAGGAAAAACGAAAGCTGAGGAAAGATGTATTGGTAGTTTGGGGTGTTGCTCTGTTTATGGTGAGTTTCTTCATTTATTTTTTCTGGTTTTTTGGAGGGATACCAACTTCGATGCGTATTCCCTTGTTGATTTTTTCTGTCTTTTTTCTGGGAATTTTGGCTTTTATAGTTTTTTCTCACACCCGAAATGCTTTTCAAACCGAGAAAACGGTTTACACCGGAATGTTAGAAGAAAAAATAACAGAAGCAGCGCGCGGGAAGAACAGTCAAATGCAAGAGTATTATTATTTTCAAGTTAGTGGGCGTCGCTTCGGAGTGTCGATGAATTTTTTTCATCGGTTTCATGTTGGAATGAAAATTTCTGTTCATTGTACCCGAGGAAATGCCGTTTTTTCAGTCACTTCGGATGAAAAAGAACCAAGACAAACAACTTCGAATCCATCGGCTTTTCCAGATGCAGGAAGAATTGAAACCATGTCGGAAACTGAACGAAAAACAATGTTTTATGCGTTTTTGAAAGCGCTCTTTTTTCGCGGGCTATTAGGTGGAATTGGGTTTCGAATCGGATACTATATTTTGCTTGTCGTTATATTACTTTTCACTTTGACAAATTTACAAGTGTTTCAGGTGCTTTATTACACAATAATCACTCTTTGTCTTCTCGGTTGGACTTTGCTTAATCGCAAGACATTTCGTTTGTTTTTGGATTGGCAAGGAAAAGAAATTCGGGTTTGGGAAGAAACGATTTTGGATAAAATGGAAAGTACACACCTCAAACCAGGGCCACAATCGATTGTGACAACGCGTTATCAGCGAAACGGAGAGAATACCTATTTTTATATTCAAACGGAAAGATTTTGGTTGCGTGTAGATCGATCGATTTTTGAAGCCAAAAAAACCGGAGAACGCATTTACGTTTCCGGCTCTCCCAGACAAAAGCTAGTGCTTTCTGTTCGCGATTAACGAACGAATTTGTATTTCAATTTTTCTTTGTACCCATCAATTCCCAAAAAGATTTCGCTCCCTGCTTCTTGTTTGTACGCCAAGGCAGAAATATCGACCTGAATGGTTTTATTTACGATTGCCCGACAATGATCTTCGTTGGCCTGATGAATCAAACTAACCGCGCGAACGGGAGGTAACGATTTGCTAATCATTTCACTACCGATTACTTGGAACGTGTGGTCTTTGCAACCTCCACCATACGTCAAACCAAGGGTCAAGATATTGCCTGTGATATAAGCTGTATCGATTGTCAAAGGATCTGATTTTTCAGGTATTTTCCCAAGAACGGCAATCAGAGTTTCTTTCGGGTTTTCCTGTGCGCTTTTTGTTGCATTCCTTTTGGATTTGCAAGCACTTGTAACCATCGATAATGTTAATAAAGTGAATAGTATTGTTTTCATTTTCATTTTCGTGAATTTCTAATCAAACTTACCAAATTTTTTGGCAGGGAACCTAGTTTTTTTTAAGTTAATTTGTGTTTCAAAATAAAATTGATTTCATGAACTTTGATTCTAGGTACAGATTTAAAAAGTATTTTTGACTTGTAATTAGATACTATGAAATAGCCAAGCAGAAAATTGCGCACCTGCGAAGCAAGCAACGCAGTTAACCACTGAAAAAAAATTGGCGTATTCCATATGACCCTTGAAAGATAAATTATTTACACATGAAATCGTATTTTACGGAAATACTAGCACCATCGCCGAAGTCATTTTGGAAGTTTTGTCTGGTTTGGCTACTCTTGTTTGGGTTGAGTGTTTTGGTTCGCCTTCCGCATTTTTTGTCCAAAAACTTTTGGTTTGACGGCGATGAGGCAATGGTTGGAATCATGGCGCAGGATTTTTTAGAAGGAAAATCATTTCCGTTTTACTTTTATGGACAGAACTACGGTCTTTCTACGTTTGAGGCAATCTCTACCGCTTTGTTCATTGCGCTATTGGGTTCCGGAATTTGGGCGCTTCGACTAGGTGGATTACTATTGTTCAGTCTGGGTGTTACTTTTCTTGTTCGAGCGATACAACGTCAGCAGGTTCCTCGCTGGATTTGGTTTAGCTTGACCGCATTGTTAATTACATTTCCGACGTGGTACTTGTGGGGGGCGATGGTTCGTGGAGGTTATGTCACCGCGTTTCTGTTTGTTTGCGTAGTATTTTATTGGATGTTAGAAACTCACTTTTCGTACAAGCAACTGATTTGGATAGGCGTTTCTGCTGCGATTGCCTTTGAAGCACATGTACTCATTTTACTTCCAGTAATCCCTATGATTGCCGCTTGGGTTTTCAAACACCCGAATGGTTTTCGAAATGCGTGTTTGTTGTTGGGGATTTTCGTCGTTAGTGTGCTCACTATTCGAGGAATTGGTTACCTCGACGTTGCTTATTGGAAATCGCCACCGATCAATTGGGGCATTGACAAACAACTGGCGAATTTGGAAATTCAACGTCATGGTTTGGTGGCCGGATACAGCAATTTCTTTTTCTTCGGAATGAACATCGAACGACCAACTTGGTGGGATTTAATACTTAAGTTTTCGCTGATTTTGAGTTTGTTACTGTTGGTTTGGGATTTCTTTCAAGCATCCAAATACAAAAAATATTTCTACGGATTTGCTCTATTGATGATTCTCGCCTATGTGTTTTTGATGTCGACTATTCGGATTCCCTCCCCGCGCTATTGGATGGGATTGTTCAGCGGGATACTCTTTTGGTTGATTCTTATTTTTATCTCAAGGGAGAACAAGCGTTTTGTTTCTTTTTCATTGCTTGTATTGACTCTCATTTCTGTTTTAGGAATCACAACCGGTTCAAAAATGAAACAAGATTGGTATGATGCAGGGGTGAATGAAATACAAGCTTTTGAAGGATTTCACAAAGAAGTACAAAAACACCACCCCAAAGCGATTTACATTACGGACAACTTGATTCAGTGGCAATGGAATTATTTATACGGAAAAGAAATTCCTGCTTCGGCATTTCGATCACGGGAGCGAACACAGTTTTTTTGCGATCAAGTGGAAGAAAATTACCGGAAAAATCCAGAGAAAGTGGTGATCGGTGGACTTTGGGGGATTGCTTTACAAATGGACACGATTCGTGGATTCAACGATTATCGTTACCAAGTTGAAACCAAATACTTTATCAATCCGTATGCTCGAAAAGATTTCGTTGAACAAGGAATCAAAACCATGAAAGGCGAGTAAAATAAAATCAATGAACAAAATGAAATGGATTAGTGGAATTACAATTGGAATTGGAGTAGGAGCATTGATTTGGTTGAATCCCTTCCAAGTACGGGCGAAAGCAAACAAATCAATCCAACTGAAGGAGAAAATAGTTCTAAGTGATTCACTTCGATCGGATTCACTTATTCAATTTGTTGCCGTTGGCGATATCATGATGGGAACCAATTTTCCAGATTCTTCCTATTTGCCGCCGAAAAATGTATTTCTTCTCGAACCACTTCATACGTTTTTGCAACAAGCTGATGTTACCTTCGGAAATTTGGAAGGAACGGTTTTGAACGCAGGCGGAACAGTCAAAAAATGCAGTGATCCATCCAAATGCTACGCGTTTCGTCAACCTGAATATTTTGTAGATCAACTTAAAACAGCTGGCTTTGATTTACTTTCGCTTGCCAACAACCACATGGGCGATTTTGGCGAACCAGGCAGATCAAACACACAACGAATCTTGAAAGAAAAAGGCTTTACCTATGCTGGTTTGGATTCTTGTCCGTGGGATACGGTGACCATTGAAGGTGTGAAATACGGATTCACGGCTTTTGCTCCCAATACAGCTTGTTTACAAATCACGGATTACGAACGAGCCCAAAAAATTGTGCGAGAATTGGATGCCATGGTCGATGTGGTAGTCGTTTCTTTTCACGGAGGTGCTGAAGGTTCATCCAAGACGCATGTCACTCGAAAAACGGAGATTTTTTACGATGAAAACCGTGGAAATGTCTACGAATTTGCGCGTAAAGTAATCGATGCTGGAGCGGATGTTGTACTTGGGCACGGGCCACATGTTACACGTGCAATTGATTGTTACAAAGGACGTTTTATTGCCTATTCGATGGGGAATTTCTGTACTTATGGTCGATTCAATCTGAAAGGAATCAGTGGAATGGCACCTTTGTTTTCCCTTTCTTTACGGAAAGATGGAAGTTTTGTTTCGGGGAAAGTAATCTCAACCAAGCAACTTGGAGCAGGTGGTCCCGTTTTAGATGAAGCAAATGGTGCATTGGAACAAATAAAAATATTAACTTCACAAGATATTCCCGAACTCAAAGTCACTTTTGAGCCTGATGGAACTTTTTATTTTAAATAAAGATGAGCAAATCTCTCTTACTACTCGTTTTGTGTTTCATAGGATGGAACACTTTTTCTCAATTGATGACACCCACACAAGTGGTTTCTATCCCTATGAGAGATGGAAAAAGTTTAGCAGCCGATGTATATATTCCTTCGGGATGTACCGACTGTCCAACCATATTAATTCAAACACCGTACAACAAAAACCTGTTTCGAATTGGGTTACCACTTGGTACTGTTCAAAATGTAGATGCTAGCCCGTATGTGTGGGTGGTTGTTGACTGGCGCGGATTTTATGGTTCTGTTTCAGCAGCTGTTCAACAAGCCAATCGGGGAGAAGATGGGTATGATGTCATCGAATGGATTTCTGCTCAATCTTGGTCGAATCAAAAAGTGGGCACATGGGGACCTTCTGCCTTGGGTGTAATTCAATATCAAACCATGCGTGAACAACATCCCAATCACATTTGTGCGGTTCCAATTGTCGCTCATCCGCAAACACATTACGAAGGATATTATTACGGTGGTGCGCTCGAAAAAGCACGCTTAGAACAATTGGATAATTTGGGGTATGGACTTTCTCCGTTTGTTTTGGGAAATCCATATTATTCCAATATCTGGCAATTTGCTGAAAACAATTCGTGGTATCCAAGTAGTATCCAAATTCCTACGCTTCAAATCGGTGGTTGGTATGACCACAACATCGATCGGATGATGGATTGGTACAAAGCAACGTGCCAACAAGCAGCGACAAATGTACAAGACGAACAATATTTGTTGGTAGGTCCTTGGGTTCACGGCGGATTCGGAACGGCAAATGTTGGATCCGGACAACAAGGAGAACTCGCTTATCCGAACGCAGCATTTAAAAGTGATTCGATGGCACGTGATTTCTTTGCGTATTACTTGAGAAATATATCCAATGGCTGGAATCAGCAAGCACAAGTTACTTACTACGAAACAGGAAAAAACACGTGGAATACAAGTAATGCCAATGATCTAACAGCAATGGGAAACACAACTCTTTTTCTCAATCAAAACGAACAATTAGGTTTGCAAACTGGAACTGGAACGAGTTTGCTTGATAATGTTGACCCACGAACTCCAACGCCAACCATTGGAGGACAAACCTTACATCCCGATTTAGAACAAGGGCCGTATGATCAAGTTTCCTTGTTGAATCGCAACGACGTGGCATTTTTCCAAACAGGAATTTTGTATGATGATGTTTCCATTTCAGGACGTGTTGCTTGTTCATTGTATGTGCAAAGCACGCAACCGGATGGGGATTTAGTGGTTCGTTTGTTGGATATTTATCCGGATGGAAGACACATGTTAATCAACGATGGAATCAAGCGCATTCGTTTCCGAAATGGAACAACGCAAGCCAACGAAGCATTGCTAACACCTGGAACGGTTGCTCCTGTTGAAGTAAAGTTGCCTTTTGTCAATTTCACCTGGAAAGAAGGACACAAAATCGGGATGATTGTCTCCGGAAATAGTTCATTCCGTTGGGATGTGAACTTACAAAATGGATCCACGATGTATCAAGCAGGCGATACGAATGTGGCAGACATCACGATACATCATACATCCTTGTATCCGAGTAAAATTGTGCTGCCTGGATCAAATCCAAGCTTGGGATCGGAAGAATTGGCACGTGTAGAACTGGCAATTTACCCAAATCCATCAGCAGGAGAATGGACAATTTCGGGTATTGGATCGGAAGATGAATGGAATGTTTTTACAACCATGGGGCAACTTATTGCATCTGGTAAAGGTCAGAAAGTCGATTTAGAACGGGTTTCAGTAGGAACTTATGTCATTCAAGTAAATACGAAAAACCAAACGATAACTCAGCTTTTGATGAAGAATCAATAATCGATTACTGTCCTATGATCGTTTTAAAATGGGTTTGGAAAATATTTCTACGACTAATTGTTGTTCCTGTTATAGCAACTGCATTAGTCATGATTGTTTCATTGTTTTTTGTCAATGATTTGAACCAAACTACTGAAAGAGGGAAAGAAATAGATGCAAATTATGGAACATCTTATCATCAAGCGAAAGACATTGCGAATGAAAATCCAACTTGGGTAAATAAATACAATCAATATGATCGTTTAGATGAAAAAAAATACAATCGAAAGCAAGTAGAAATGCAAGACGATGATTTTGATACTGTTTCAGTTATTTCTACAGTTGTTTTGTTGGGGACTTTTTTCTTGATGTTAGTTTTCACCGTTCTTGAAGTTGTCAAATCTCGAAAGAAGTCAATACAAATCAATCATTAAGATAAAATCTCCCACGAACTGTTCCCACCTGTTTTAACCAATAATTCGGCTCAATTACTTCATTGATAGGGTAGTGATTTCTCCCCGCGTTCCATTGGTATTGTGCACGTTTGCTCGTTAAGAAAGTCAAAAGTTGTATGGCATTTTCCGAGTGACGTGCGTAGCGATATACTCCAGCACCAGTTATATTGAAAAACACGCCTTTTTTACGTTGATTAGGGATAATAATTCCGACATTTTTGGCGTTTTCTTTCTTTTTTTGTTGCCAAAAAGTCATGCTAGCTAAATCGGTAAAAAGTAAGGTAGATTGGGATAAATAAAATGCCTCAATTAATGCTGATTGGCTTTCTTTTTTGAAATGGGTATTTCGGTTTATACGTGCTAAAATGGTGTCCGCTTCTTTGTTTTTGAATTTTCGGATACTCATTGATAGAGATCGATAGCCACTTCCAGGCGACGAAGATGCCATTACTTGTTGGTTCCATTTTGGGCGAGCTAAGTCGGCATAATAGCGAATCGAATCGGCAAAAACCTGACTTTTTTTGTAAGCGATAATCAGTGGATTTCTCCCCAAAGCAAACCAATTTTTCGAATTTGATTGGTATTTATTTGAGATGTTTTTGTTTATTTCTTCTTTGTCAACGACTTGAAAAAGGTGATCTTTTTCGGCTTGAATTAAAAAGTCGGCACTTTGAAAAATCAGTAAATCAGCGCGAGAATTGTATTTTTCTTTTTTTAAAATAGTTAAGATACTATCTTTTTCTATCCATCTCAATCGCACTTCGATCCCAGTTTCTTTTTCGAATTTTCGATAGATAGCAGAATCGTTTTCACCAATAAAATCCGTATAAACAGTTACAATTTTTTTTCGAATTGGAGTTGCATTTTCGATGCAAGACGAAAACAAACCAATCAAAATAACGAAAGATCCAAACAGAAGAACATGTTTCATTGGCGCAAAGATAATCAAAAGAACAAACGCTACTCTTGGAAAAGACAAGCCTATTTTCAGTTGTACATTGTCACGTGATTGTGTACCTTTGTCGAAAAGTAGCAACGTGTCAGAATCAAAATCAAGTAAAATTCAACAAGCAACGAAAATCAAGCAGTTTATTCAGGATATTGCCAGCAACCAAAGTGCCAAAATAACAACTGCATTAGATGGACTTCAAGTTCATGGTGATGAAACAGTCATCGCTCCTTTGATTCAAACTTTAACAGGTTTATCGGATGAAAATAAAGCTTTGATTGTTGAGTTTTTATCTAGTTTAAAACATTCGGCTTCCAAAACTGAAATCATGAAAGCAGCATTGGATCCAACAAATACGGCAATTCAAACGACGATTTTGTCAACTATTTGGAATAGTCCGCTTGATTACAGCGAGTACATAGCCGATTTCGTTCGCTTAGCTGTAAAGAATGATTTTATGGTGACACTTGAATGTTTAACCATCCTGGAAAACCTAGAAGGTCCTTTCGAGGAAAGTCATATTTTGGAATGTCAACTACAACTCCGTGACTATTTGGAGGGAACGTATGAAAAATCATCCCAAAAAGATCAATTAATCTCCGAAATAGCCCTTTTGATTAAAGACATTGATCGCAATTTGCAAGATTAACAAAAGAAGATAAACATTTTTGTGAATTGTCTGTTTTTATACAAAGATCAGACATGTATCAATTAATTCGCAAACAAATTGTCCCGACTGATATGGAAACGTGTTGGGACTTTTTTTCTTCTCCAAAAAATTTAAAAACGATCACTCCTGATTATATGGGTTTTGATGTGTTGACTCAGTTGCCTGAAAAAATGTACGAAGGCTTGATGATCGAATACCGAGTTACTCCTTTGCTTCGAATTCCAATGAATTGGATCACAGAAATTAAATACGTGCACGACGAACGTTTTTTTGTGGATGAACAACGCAAAGGACCTTACAAAATTTGGCATCACGAGCATCATTTTAAGTATCATCCAAAAGGAATCGAAATGACTGACATCGTTTCGTATGAAGTTCCCTTTGGAATTTTAGGTCGAATTGCACATCCTTTGATTGTTCGCCCAAAATTGGAAGAAATTTTCGATTATCGCTTCAAAAAAGTAGAAGAAATCTTCGGGAAAGTTAGTTAAATCTTTTTCTCAGCTACTTTTTCGTGTAAATCTGGAATCAGTATTAGTGCTGCAGAACCATACCATGGGTGTAATTCCATAATTAAACGACCTGATTGGACTGCGGGATCTGATTCGGTTAATTTTTTGGCTTCTTCTTCCGTTTCCACGTTGAAAATATAAATACCACGTACCTCATTTTTATCGAGAAAAGGTCCAGCAACAATCAGTTTGCCTTCTTTCGCCATACGATTGATATTATCCAAGTGAGCGCGTTGAATTTGTGCAGTTTGTGTACTATCTTGATTTCTGTTGGGTCCGGCTTTTAAGAATGCCATGTAATACGTTTTCATTCCGTATGCGTCTGCATCAAGGTGTTTGGCTAATTGTGCATCAAAACCTATTTTTGAACTGGAACAAGAGATAACTAAGCATATCAAGAGAAAAGAAAATAGATATGTAAATTTCATTTTTTCTTCCGAAGATAAATCAAATAGAGTAACAATTCAGAATAAATCCCAAAAATTTGTTTCTCCAGACTTTTCCTTTGTATTTTTGTTTTATGGAAGATTTGATTCGAAATAAAGTAAAAGAAAGTGGACTGATTGCAGTTGATTTGGCAGAGTTCAATCCGAAAGAAACGGATATTCTTTCTTTTGATATTGCCGATTATCTGTGGCAAGGACTAATTTTAAAAGAAAAAGACTTTCGTCAATTTATTTCGGATCACGATTGGGCTCAATACGATCAAAAATCGGTTTATGTACATTGTTCTGCAGATGCCATAGTTCCTACTTGGGCATACATGTTGGTGGTAACGAAGCTACAGCCCTATGTCAAAAAAGCGCTTGTGGGCTCTAAATTGGATTTGCTAAAATCATTGATTGTTGATCAAATTCAGACCTTTGATTTGAGTGATAAAATCGATGGGCGTTTTATCGTGAAAGGATGTGCAGATATTCCTGCTCCTGAATTTTCGATGGTCGAATTGACCAAGCATTTACAAACGGTTGCTAAAAGCATCATGTATGGTGAGCCATGTTCAACAGTTCCAATTTTCAAGCGAAAATAACTTATTCAGTGACTTTCTTTTTCTTCCAATAAGTGAATGCAATGCCTAAAAGAAGAATGCTTCCGCCTATATATTCATTGCTTTCAAAACGTTCACCAATAATGATCCAAGAAAGAATTCCTGTGATAACTGCTTGAGTCAGAAGCGTAAGTGATACAGTTCCAGCTTCCATTTTTTGAACAGCAAAACTAATTGCTAACCATCCGATTAATTGACAAACAATAGCTTGTGTTGCTAATGAAATCCAAGAAGGGAAATCATAGCCAGACAAAGGTTGTCCAAGATATAAAGTGAAAATCAATAAGAAAAAAGAAGCTACAGCCATCATGTTTAAGAAAAATGTAAACACGGTTGTATGTCGCAAAATTTGTTTGCTGACCAACATGTAATTTGCATAAAAAATACCCGATAATACAGCGAGAAAGAATCCCAAATCGGTATTGATTTCTAAAATTACGTTCCAGCCCAAAAGAATGAGCATTCCAATAAAGGCAATTAAAGCGCCAATCCAAAAGCGGAAAGTAGGTTTGTTTGGCAAAAATAAAAAGGAAATCATCCCCACCCATATTGGAGAAAGGTTGGTCAATAAAGTAGCCAATGTGGGACTCGAAATTTGAATCGAAACGTTCCAAACGGCAATGTCAGCAGCAAATAAAAAACCAGCCAAAACAGTCATGAAAATCCATTTTTTAGGAACGATTAAAGGAATGTTTTGACCAATAAAAAAAGGAATAAAAGCGAGCGTTGCCAAAAACATACGATAAAATGCAGCTGGTACACCGGGTACATGCACCGTTTTGACTAAAATCGGATATAATCCAATACACAGGATTCCAATTGCTAGAAAAACGATGGGTTGTTTCACTGCAGAAATTTGACTGATGGGATCCTATTTCAGGATGTTATTTTTTTCGAGAATTGTTCCGTACAAATCATAATGATCTGCTGAAGTAATGGTTACATCGGCGAAGTCACCTAAACGTACAAAGTGATCCGCTTTTTTAACCAACACTTCATTATCTACTTCAGGGGAATCAAATTCGGTTCGGCCAATGAAATAATCTCCTTCCACACGATCAAATAAGGTTTTGTATGTTTTTCCGACTTTCAATTGATTCAAATCATAACTAATTCCAGATTGTAATTCCATGATTTGATCCGCACGATTGCGCTTGATTTTTTCGGAAACATCGTCTTTTAAACTAAAAGCATGTGTGTTTTCTTCGTGCGAATAGGTGAAAATCCCCAAACGATCAAAACGCATGCGTTCAACGAATTCATACATTTCTTGAAAATCGGCTTCCGTTTCTCCCGGATAACCAGCAATTAACGTTGTTCTCAATGCAATTCCTGGAACTTTGTCGCGAATTTGATTGACTAAATCTTCTGTTTTTTCGCGTGTTATTCCTCTTCGCATAGATTGCAAAATCTTGGTAGATCCATGTTGAAGCGGCATGTCTAAGTAGTTGCAAACATTCGAACGATTGTTCATCACATCTAACACATCCATTGGGAAACCAGCAGGAAAAGCGTAATGTAAACGAATCCAATCAATTCCTTCAACATCTGAAAGGCGATCAACTAATTCGGCTAAGTTTCTTTTTTTGTATAAATCCAACCCATAATAAGTCAAATCTTGTGCGATTAACATCAATTCTTTGACTCCTTTTGCGGCCAAATCTTTTGCACTTGTGACCAAATCTTCCATGGGAGTGGAAGCATGTTTTCCGCGCATCAAAGGAATTGCACAGAAAGAACACGGTCGATCACAACCTTCTGCAATTTTGAAATACGCATAATGCGAAGGGGTTGTCAACAAGCGTTCACCAACTAATTCGTGTTTGTAGTCTGCTTTTAGGGTTTTCAATAAGCGAGGTAATTCTCGTGTTCCAAAAAAAGCATCAACTTCTGGGATTTCATTTTCTAAATCATCGCGGTAACGTTCAGAAAGACAGCCTGTAACATATACTTTGTCTACTTGTCCATCTGCCTTTGCTTGCGCATAACGCAAAATCGTGTCGATGGACTCTTGTTTGGCATTGTCAATAAATCCACAGGTATTTATGATAACAATTTCCGCATCATCTTGAAGTGATTCATGTTCCACATCGAATTTGTTTGCTTTTAATTGTGCCATCATCACTTCGGAATCAAACACATTTTTGGAGCAACCTAATGTAACAACATTGACTTTGTTTTTCTTGAGCGTTTTTGTTTTCATGGTGCAAAATTACGAAAATATGCTGAGGTTTTTACGGGACGTATATTTCTATTCTATTTGTTGCGGTGCGATAAATCGATTAATATTGTTGCGATTTGAATTTTGATTATTTCGGTTTTATTTTTTAATAGTTGCGATTTATTTTTTTATAGTTGCGATGCGATTAATCGCATCGCAACAAATAACCGCATCGCAGCGATTAATCGCACCGCAACAAATAACCGCTTCGCAACAAATAACCGCTTCGCAACAAATAACCGCATCGCAGCAACAAACTAATCGCATGGCAGCAACAAACTAATCGCATGGCAACATGAAATAAATGAATAAAACCAAAAAACGAACCCTGTTTCCAAAGTTCGTTTTCGTTTTTGTCGTTTCTCGGAATTATTTTCCGTGACACTGTTTGTATTTTTTTCCACTTCCGCAAGGACAAGCATCGTTGCGACCAATTTTGGGTTCTGCGACTACGGGTTGTTTTTTCTCCGGTTGTGGATACGAGTTTTCAATTGCTTGTTGATACCCTTCTGCTCCTGCAAATTGCGGTGGAGTAGTGGAGGTACTTGTTGAGCTAATTTGCGCTTGTTCGTAATGACTTGGTGCCGAAACTTGTTTGTTGGTTGTCTGGATTTCATTGTCCATAACTGGAATATCCATTTTCACCAAAGCTTCCACCGTTTGTAAGTTCAATCTTCCCAACATCGCTTTGAACAATTCAAACGATTCCAATTTGTAAATCAACAACGGATCTTTTTGTTCGTAAACAGCTTGTTGAACCGACGTTCTCAAATCGTCCATTTCACGCAAATGCTCTTTCCACTCATCGTCAATCATTGCAAGTGTAATGTTGCGTTCGTATGCTTGAACAATTGCTTGACCGTTGGATTCATACGCATCTTTTAAGCTTACCACCAAATTCATCTCACGCATACCATCACTTAATGGGAATGCAATATTTTGGTAAACATTGTTTGGCATTTCATAAACTGCCTTGATTTGCGGTAAAGCGCGTTCAACAATGCGTTGATTTTTGCGGTGGTAATTACTGTAAACAGCTTCGTACAATAATTCAGCGATCGTCGCTTTGTCTTTCGTAGCAAAATCCGACTCCGAAATCGGTGTTTCGATTCCTAAAACACGGTACAATTCCATCGTGAAATCGTGGTATTGATTGGCGTGAGGGAAATTGAAAACAATGGATTCACATACATCGTAGAACATGTTTGCGACGTCTAATCCCAAACGATCTCCAAACAAGGCATTTCGGCGTTTTTTGTAAATAGCTTTACGTTGTGCATTCATCACGTCGTCATATTCTAACAAGCGCTTACGCATCCCGAAATTGTTTTCTTCTACTTTCTTCTGAGCACGTTCAATGGATTTGGAAACCATGCTGTGTGTTATCACTTCACCTTCTTTCAATCCCATACGGTCCATGATTTTCGCAATGCGCTCAGAACCAAACTTACGCATCAAATCATCTTCCAAGGAAACAAAAAACTGAGACGAACCTGGATCTCCTTGTCGACCTGCACGTCCACGTAACTGACGGTCAACACGGCGAGAGTCATGGCGCTCTGTACCGATGATCGCTAAACCACCCGCTTCTTTCACACCTTCACCCAATTTGATATCTGTTCCACGACCAGCCATGTTCGTTGCAATGGTTACTGCACCCGCTTTTCCTGCTTCGGCAACAATTTCCGCTTCTTTTTGGTGGTATTTTGCATTCAAAACTTGGTGAGGAATTCCACGCATTTTTAAGGAACGACTCAAGAATTCAGAAATTTCAACGGTTGTTGTACCGACCAAAACAGGACGGCCTTGCTGAACCAATTTTTCAGTTTCGTCAATCACCGCAGCAAATTTTTCACGTGCTGAACGGAAAACCAAATCATTTTGATCTTGACGTGAAATAGGCTTGTTTGTTGGAATAACAACAACTTCCAATTTGTAAATATCCCAAAATTCTTTTGCTTCCGTTTCTGCTGTTCCCGTCATACCTGCTAATTTGTGGTACATACGGAAATAATTTTGAAGGGTAATGGTAGCATACGTTTGAGTCGCAGCTTCAACCGTTACGTTTTCTTTCGCTTCAATGGCTTGGTGCAAACCATCTGAATAGCGACGTCCTTCCATGATACGACCTGTTTGCTCATCAACGATTTTCACTTTTCCATCCATGATGACATATTCCACTTCTTTTTCGAAAAGGGTATATGCTTTCAAGAGTTGGTTGACAGAGTGAATACGTTCTGATTTGATCGAGAAATCACGAATCAAAGCATCCTTTTTGGTCGCCATTTCTTCGGTTGTCAATTGCTCGCGTTGCAATTTAGCAATTTCAGAACCGATATCAGGAATGATATAGAAATCACGATCTTCATCCCCAGAAATCAATTGAATTCCTTTTTCAGTCAATTCAATTGTGTTATTTTTTTCATCGATCACAAAGTATAGTTCTGCATCGATTTTTTTCATGTGTTTTCCTTGGTCGGCCATGTAGGTGTTCTCCGTTTTTTGGAGATGCGCCTTGATTCCTGGTTCAGACAAGAATTTAATCAACGGTTTGTGCTTCGGAAGTCCACGGTGAGCACGAAGCAAAGCTATTCCTCCGTCCTCCAACAAGGTCTTCATGTCCTTTTTGTCGTCACTTGGAGCATTGATAACAGACAACATTTTCTTAGCGTCAACTAATGCTTGTGTAACATAAGCACGTTGAGCAGCAACCAATTTTTCGATGCGTGGTTTCAATTCGTAGAACTCATGCTCATCACCTTTAGCTGTTGGTCCAGAAATAATCAACGGTGTTCGAGCGTCATCAATCAATACAGAATCGACCTCATCGACAATCGCAAAGTGGTGTTTTTGTTGAACCAAATCTTCTGTATTGTTCGACATATTGTCGCGCAAATAATCGAAACCAAATTCGTTGTTCGTACCAAAGGTAATGTCAGACAAATATGCTTTGCGACGTTCTGGTGAGTTTGGACGTGTTTTATCCAAACAAGAAACCGATAAACCATGGAATTGGTACAAAGGACCCATCCATTCCGAGTCACGTTTTGCCAAGTAGTCGTTCACTGTTACCACGTGTACCCCTTTTCCAGAGAGAGCGTTTAAGTAAACAGGAAGCGTTGCAACCAAGGTTTTACCTTCCCCCGTTTGCATTTCGGCAATGTTTCCACGGTGCAAAACAGCACCACCCATTAATTGCACATCATAGTGAACCATTGTCCATTTTACAGGCGCACCTGCTGCGGTCCATTCGTTGTGCCAAATTGCTTTATCACCATCGAGGGTGATTCCATCTTTTTCGTTTGCCAATTGACGGTCAAAATCCTGAGCGGTTACTGTCAATTGACCATTTTCTGACCAACGACGAGCTGTTTCTTTTACAACGGCAAACGCTTCGGGTAAAATATCTTTGAGTACATCTTCAATCACTTGATCTACTTCTTTTGAAAGGCGATCCATTTCCTCAAATAATTCTTCTTTGTCAAGAACTGAAGTGTCAGGGTGATTGGCTTTGGACTTTAATTCACTGATTTGTTTTTCTAAATCACTTGTTGCAGCAGCAATTTTGGCTTTAAATTCAAATGTCTTCGCACGAAGTTCATCATCTGAAACTTGCTGTAATTGTAGAAAAATTTCGTTCGATTTATCAATTATTGGTTGATATTCTTTTCGATCTTGAGCGACTTTGTCGCCGAATAGTTTTTTTATAAGTCCTCCAATCATGGTTTAAAATTTCATTTTAGGAAGTCCAAAAATAGCTAAAATATGGATGCTTCCTTGTTTTCAATGAGAAAGTTTAGTCACAAATCATTCCAAAGCAACAATGCTGACAGAATGACACAAACGAAACGAGAATTCTTTTTTTTTGATTTAAAAACAGGACAATATGACTAGGTTTGTTTGCTTTTAAATCCAATTATTTCGAAACAACTTTTATTAAGGCATTTGAAAAAGAACAAAAATGGATACATTATTTTTTTGTTGTAAACTTATTTTTAGTTGTTCCAACAATTGTTCTTCTGATTTTTATTTAGACAATTTAGTTGTATCAATTGAAATAATCAATTTATAAATCTTAATTGTTAATTTTCGTCAATCTCCAGTTGCAAGCCGTCGTATGCTAGAAATACACCTGTAGGAAGTTCTTGCTGAATTTCGCGGTGTTTACCAAAAAGGTGAGAAATATGTGTCAAGTAGGCTTTTTTAGGTTGAATATCCGCAATAAATTCCAAAGCTTCCGCCAAATTGAAATGCGAAATGTGTTCTGATCGATGCAAAGCATTAATAATCAAAATATCTAATTCCCTTAATTTTGCTCGCTCTTCGGTTGAAACCGTTTTGGCATCTGTTACATACGCAAATTTTCCAATGCGAAATCCATGAACAGGCAACTTGTAGTGCATGACTTCAATAGGTTGTACAACTGTACCACAGGGTAATTGAAACTCGGAATTATCGATGATGTTCAGATTTAATTTCGGAACACCCGGATAGCGCACGTCGCTGAAGGCATAGTGGAATTCACGTTTTAAAGCAGTTTCAACTCGGTTTGAGCAATAAATTTCCATGTCACGACCTTCTTTGAAGTTGAAAGCGCGCACATCATCCAAACCTGCAATGTGGTCTTTGTGTTCGTGAGTTAAAAGTACTGCTCGAAGACTTTGCACTTTTTCTCGTAACATCTGTGTGCGAAAATCGGGACCTGTGTCGATCACATAATTTTCGTGATTGATTTCTAGTAACACCGCACATCTCGTTCGATTGTCAAGTGGATCAGTAGATTGACACACCTCACAAGCGCAAGCAATAACGGGAACTCCCTGCGATGTTCCAGAACCAAGGACTGTGATTTTCACGCTTTTTTCCAGATTTGGATCAACAAAAGTATCCAACCAATGATCAGTAAACTTCCTCCTAAGGGTGTGATTGGTCCTAAAAATTTCCAATTTGCATGAAATATATCTTGCAATGCTAGTCCATAAATGGAGAAGGAGAAGAAGAGTACTCCAAGCAAATTAAGCCAAAAAAATGACGTGATGGAAAAATCCAATTTGTCAGCAAGGAATGAAACAAGCATCATTCCAAGTGCAATGTAAAATTGATAGCGAACACCTACTTCAAAAGATGCGATTCGTTCGGGACTTACTTTCTCTTTTAATCCATGTGCGCCAAATGCACCCAAAATAATGGCAGTTGCGAAAAGGATAATTCCAACTAGTAAAGTTCGTTTGACTTGAGCGTTCATACTAATATTGAATGAATTTTTTGTATTCTTCTTTGGTTGCGGAGTAAGAAAATAAATCCAAGATTTTTGTGGCATTTACCTTGTCAGTCATTCGATTGTAACACATTTTTGCAACAGTTAAACGATCGCTTTCAAAGGAAAATAGTTTCACTAATTCCACTGCTTGATTGGCATCAATACAAATTTCTTGGAGTCCCAATTCAGCAGCTTTTACTTTATCTGTTGCAAAGGAAGCGCTTTCAATTGCTTTCTTCAATGCATCAATGTTTGCTGCCGGCACGAAACAACGCATTGGTTTTAATTCTTGGATATTTCCTTCAATCTGCGTCACCGTGTCTTGCCAAAGTTCATCGTGCGGATGTGGATGTGGGTGATCGTGATTATCGTGGTGAACATGTACTTCTCCATTACCGTGAGAATGACTGTAAGGTGCTTGATCGTTAGGTCTGTAAATGATTTGTTCACTTCCGTTTGGCGCGTTACTTTGACCAATAGGTTTGTAATCGAACAAGCGCAATTTTCCTTTTTTCTTTTTTTTCAAGTCGACTCGTGCTGTGTATTCCATGTTGGGTTCCAGCCAAATTTTCTTTTTGATATCACCTGTTTTTCCGTTAGCGAAAATGATTTTTAATTCAAATGATCCAGGTTGTAAATCGTTTATTCGAATGTTTGTTCGTGGTTCTTCATTTTGTCTGATTCCATTGACAATCAAAAAGAACGCGTCGCCCGAATTATTGAAAACAATTAAATTTGCTTTTTGAGCAAAAGTAATTGTGGTGAAAGCCAAAAGTAAAAATGTAAAAATATGCTTCATCGTTTTTATTTATAGTTTCGAAAAAATGTGCCAAAATTAGTTTTTCATTAATTCTTGTGCATTTTGAAGTGCCGCCTGATTGATCGTGTCTCCACTCATCAAACGAGCAATTTCTTCTACACGTTCGACTTGTGATAAAACTAAAATTTCGGTCAACGTAGCTCCACTGGAATTGTTTTTTGCTACTTTCCAATGGTTGTTCCCTTTTGCAGCTACTTGCGGAAGATGAGAAATAGCAAACAATTGCATGTGTTTTCCCATGGATTGGAGTAAATTCCCTATTTTCTGAGCCACTTCGCCAGAAACCCCCGTATCAATTTCATCTAAAATGAGGGTTGGAAGTTGTTTTTTCTCAGAAAGCAACAATTGAATCGCCAACATAAAACGAGATAATTCTCCACCACTAGCCGCTTTTTCAATTGGTTTGGGTGCCAGTCCGGTGTTGGGAGAGAAAAGGATAGACAATTGAATTCCTCCATTCTCATCCAATTTTCCCGTTGGTTGAAGATCGAATTGGAGTTTGGTTTGAGGCATTTTTAATTCTGCCAATACTTCTGTTATTCGCACAGCAACTTCGTGACTTTTTGCGGAGCGTTTTTCATTCAATTCACGGGTGATTTGTTCAAGTGATTTTTGTCCTTCAAGGACTTGTTTTTCGAGCACTTGAATTTCCTCTTCTAACAAATCGGTGGACTGATTTGCTTCCTCCAATTTTTCTTGTAAAGCAAGAAGATCAAGTGCATTTTGCATCCCGTGTTTACGTAAAACGCGGTTATAAGCATCCATTTTTTCTGTCAAAAAAGCAAAGCGCTCTGGATCTAAGTCCAGTTTGGTTAATTGGTTTTCAGCTTCGCTAGCAATGTCTTGAATTTCAATTACAGCTGATTGAACTCGTTCAAAAAGTTCATTCAATATGGGATGAAAATGCTTGTTTTTTTCGAGTTGATTTTTGAGCGTTGCCAATTGAGATTGAATCCCCAATTCACTTTCGATCAGTTGGATACATAAAGCAAAACTGTCGCGAATTTGTTCTCCGTTTTCAAAGGATTCCAATTCACTTTGCAAGGCATCAAAATCCCATTTATCCAATTGAAGCTCTGTCAATTCGTTTAATTGAAATGAATTGTAATCCGCATCTTGCAATTGTTTGGACAATTCTGTTTTTTTCTGTTCCAAGGTTTGCATTGCTTTTTTCCAAGAGAGAAAGGCATTTTTAACCTGTAAACGAAGTGTTTGAGTTTCTGCTAAATCGTCTAATAATTCGAGTTGAAATTGTGGGTTTTTCAACTGAATGGTATGATGTTGCGAGTGGATATGAATCAATTTTTCGCTTAAATCTTTTAGAACAGTCAACGAAACAGGTGTGTCATTTACAAAAGCACGAGAACGACCTTGTGCCGTTATTTCTCTTCTAATAACGGTTTGCGGGGCGAAATCTAAATCGTTGTTTTCAAAATAAGGTTCAAGACCAAAACCCTCGATTTCAAATGTGCCTTCGACAATTGTTTTTTCTTCTGCATGACGAATGACTCCATAATCGGCCCGTTCACCGAGCATCAAATTGAGTGCTCCTAGCAAGATTGATTTTCCAGAGCCAGTTTCACCAGTTATGACTGTAAATCCTTTTTCAAATGAAAGATTAGCTTCTTCAATTAAAGCAAAATTCTGAATCGATAAATGTCGTAGCATTAGCCGAGAATTTCTTGGTATTTGGATGAGTTTGCCGGATCAATACGTTTCAATAAATTGACAACATCTGTTTTTTCTTTTGGATCGGCATCTTCAAATAAATTTTTGATTTCGATTTGTTTGGCTTGAACAAAGTTCAAAAGATTGATCGAATTCGGACGAGTTGAAACTACTTTATTTAGTTTTTCCAACGCGATATAGATGTTTTGTCTTCCTTTTGGCTTGTCTTCGTATAACAAATCAATTCCTTTTCGGTGATATTCGTAATTACATTCTCTTAACGGTTCGAATAATTGATGCAAAACATTGTCAACCAGCCAATAACGATTTCGTTTTCCGTTTTCATTGGATTTCCAACCGGGTGCTCCTGAAGTTTGAGCCAAAGACACAATGTTTTGAGCTTCATTGAAATGGGGAGTGCCTCCTTTTAAAGAAAACGAATCATAATCCATTCCTAGAATGAAATAAGCATAAAAAGCGCAAATCGAAGTTAAATTGTCGCGGTATTGATTGGGCGCATACACCAAAACTGAATTTCGATTGAATGCTACGGCTAAATCTTGATCTTGGAAATTAAACAAAGTTGTATTGTACGATCCATTAAACGATGGTCTTGTGGATTGTACTTGTAAATTTCCAATGTATGTTCCCGGAGTTGGGATTTCTCTGATTTGAAATTGCAAATTACAATTGATTCGTTCTTCTGTTTTGAATTTATCTTTTGTCCAAGCAGTGTTGTTCATCAAGTCATAAATTGTTTGACGCATTTGCTCCAAGATATCTTTATCAACCGTGGTTACTTCTAGTTTGGCATCTGTCACAACGGTAACTTGACAATTCAATTCTTGGGCAAAACTGATGCAAAATTGCATGCAAGTTCCAACAAAAAGTAAAAATCCTACTTTATATTTCATCTTGATTTTCTATTTGTTTTATTGAGAAAGTGATGCTTCTGAAATGTATCTAACAAGATCAACAGCAACGGCTTTCTTTTGTTTTAACTCAAAGCTAGTGATTTTATTGTTTTTATCCATGATTTGGATTCGATTTGTTTCTCCACCAAATCCAGCGCCTTCATCTTCCAAGGTGTTTACTACAATAAAATCAAGGTTTTTACGAACTAATTTCCCTTGGGCATGTTCCAATGCTTTTTCTGTTTCAAGGGCAAAACCAACTAATAATTGCTTTTCGGTTTTGTGTTGTCCAGCCCAAGCAAGAATATCGGGATTTTTGATTAGTTCAATTGTCATCACATCGGATGATTTTTTGATTTTTTGTTCCGCAGGATGAGCTGGTCTGTAATCGGCAACGGCTGCTGCAAAAACACCATAATGGCAAGTTTCCCAATGTTTTTGCACGTGTGAAAGCATTTCATTTGCCGATTGGATTCGAATCAAATTTAGATTTGGATGACTTATTGTTTGATTGCTCGGCCCAGAAATTAGTATCACTTCAGCGCCTTGATCGAGGAAAGTTTGCGCAATTGCAAATCCCATTTTTCCACTGGAATGATTTCCAATAAAACGAACTGGGTCTATGTGTTCATACGTTGGACCTGCTGTGATTAGAACTTTTTTCCCTTCAAAACGAGCATTCGAATGAAAAAATTGTTCAAGGTGTTCGACGATGGTTTCGGGTTCAGCCATTCTTCCTTGTCCGACTAGTCCACTGGCTAGTTCACCAAATTCAGCGGGAATTATATGAATTCCATCTTTTTCCAGCTGGACTAGACTTCGTTGTGTAGCTGGATGAGCGTACATGTCAAGGTCCATTGCAGGAGCGACAAAAACGGGTGATTTAGCTGAGAGAAAAGTAGCGGTCAACAAATTATCACTTTGTCCGTGAATTAGTTTAGCTAAAGTGTTTGCAGTCAATGGGGCGATTAAAAAAACATCAGGCCACATTCCCAGATCGACGTGATTTGTCCATGAACCATCTTTTTCGTTCCAAAGATCGATGTGTACTGGATTTTCGGATAAAGTGGCAATGGTTAGCGGACTGATAAAATCACAAGAGGCAGGAGTCATAATACATCTGACTTCTGCCTCTTTTTTCTTTAAAATACGTATTAAGAAAGCGATTTTGTATGCCGCAATGCCTCCGGTGATTCCGAGAAGAATGCGTTTCCCTTTCATATTTATTCGTCGATTCTACGCATGTAAACTTTATCTTCCAACATTTCCGACATAGCGATTGCTACGGGTTTAGGAAGTTTCTCATAGAATTTAGAAATTTCAATTTGCTCGCGGTTTTCGAAGATTTCCTCTAAATTATCAGTTGAAGACGCAAATTCTTGTAATTTTTGAGTCAACTCTTCTTTCAATTCGGAAGAAACTTGGTTGGCACGTTTAGACATAGCCACAATTGCTTCGTAGATATTTCCTGTTTTATCTTCGAATTTGATTGTATCGCGCGTTATCGTTGAACGCTCAGAGTTGTTGTTTTTAAAATTGACACTCATGAAATTCTATTTCTTTGAATTAGTTATCTTGTTTTTTTCTTCTTCCAGCCTTTTGAGCATGTTGTCCATGCTTTTTAAATGGCTAGTTTGCGGAAATTCAGCTACAAATTTACGATATCTTTCTGAAGTTTCCTCAATTCGTTCCTTTTTTTTCTCATCAATACTATTTATTGCGAGCAAATACGAATTTTCAACCAGAATAAAATAGGCTTCTTCTCGGAAAGATGATTTGGGGTATTTCTCTAAAAATGTTTTAGCGGAAGTCAAAGCTGACTTATAATTCTCCATTTTATTGTAGAGTTTTACCGATTCGAAATCTTTCTTTTCCAGTTTAAAACGAAGTTTATCCATGATCACATTACATGTATCAATCAACGGGGAATTAGGATATCGATTGATAAACATTTGTAAATCATTCAATGCGAGTTCTGTTTCATTTTGATCCAACGAATAGTTGGGTGAATTATTCACAGCGCAAAGCGAACTTAAAAACATCGTTTCTTCAACCTTTGGACTATTCGGATATTTATCCGCAAATGTAGCCAAGTAATAACCTCCCATGTAATAGTCTTTTTCAGAAAAATAGGCTTTACCTATTCGGTAATAAGCAATTTCACCTTGGGCAGTTTTGGGTACACGTTGAAATACCTGTTCGTACAAAGTGATGGATTTTAACCATTGTCCTTTGTCGAAAAGTTCATTTGCCAATTCAAATTTCCGTTGATAATCATCTGATTTGACTACTTTATTATAAGATGAGCAACTTGTTGCAAGTATGCTGATAAAACCAATTATTAAAAGAATGTGTTTCAAGGGTGAAGATTTATGCATTCAAATTCAAAGTACAAAGGTAAGAGAATTCTTGAATTGTGTTGTTAATGTTCGTTAAGGGAGTTTATTGCGTGATAAATACTTGAAAGTTTACACTTTTGCTCGGATTTCCATTAAAGACAAAAGTCGATCAAATTCATGATTTTGCTGCTCTAAATACGTGTTCGTGATAGACAACAAATCTTCAATACTTTCTTTTTGATTTTCAAAGGCATAATGTGTTGTATGATCCAACTCGGGTTGAAAGCGAAAATAAATAACTTTTTTATCTTGATTTGCTTTTAATTTCTCATGAATAAGTATACTTTCTTTTTCAAACATATCTTGAAATTCAGAAGGGTTTTGTCCTGTGCCAATACTTATTAAAATGATTGGATCAGTCGGGTAGAGCATTCGAGCATAATCTAAAGCAAGTTTAGCTGGATTCTGTGTTGCTAACATACCGTCGATTAATTCCATTTTTCCAATTTTTATCGGAGGATAAACTCCTGGGAAAGCACTGCATGCAGCCATAACTTTAGACAAGGGAATGTGTTGGAATAAATCCAGTGAGTTACTGAAAATATAAGGTTGTTCAGTGAGTTGGTTGTAACTAACAAACTGAAAATGTTTAGGAATATCTTGTAATGTATAGTCACTGTAAAAGTAGTCCAAAATGAAACTCAAAGGATAGGCAGAATTAGCTGCATCCAAACCGATGTTTTTACTAAAGATTTGTTTTCCACGTTTGGTATACAACCGTAAAATATCTTCTGGATTATGTAGTGTTTTTCGATCTCTTGTTTGCAAAAATAATGCGCCAGTGAAAATGGTACTCGTACTTGTACTTGAAACAACATCGACCCAATCAGGGAATCGGGTTTCAGAATCGATTTGTTTCAATTGCTGATACAAATAATCCAGTATCCGTAAGGGAATAATCCCTCGAATTCCGCCTCCATCAATGGATAAAACTACTCGATACTTACACAACATGTTGTGTAATTTACAACATATTAATCAAATAACAAAAAAAAATGTCTATCAATTTTGATAGACATTTCGAAAGGGTATATTTTTCTGGAATTATTTCACACGCAACGATCTTCCAATTTGAAGTGTTGTTGTTTGTTTAATTCCATTTAACTTACAAATTTGAGCAATGGTTGTGTTTTGTTTCGCTGCAATAGAAGATAAAGTATCACCTGATTTAACTTTGTAGTATTTTTTTGTTGGTGTTACTACTTTGCGTGTAACCGCAGCAACTTGTTCTTCAGAACCATGATCGTGGTTATCATAGAAATCGGTTGGTTTTGCACCTGGACGGAATAAAGCTTTGTGAACAAACAAGTTTGGATCTTTCACTTCTTTTTTCGCAAAGTCAATCATTTCTTCTGGATTCAGTGGTGCATCATAAAAACGAACTTCAAAGTGCAAATGTGGACCGAAAGAACGACCTGTGTTTCCACCTAATCCAATTGGATCCCCAGCTTTCACTTCGTCATTTGGTTGAACGATAAAACCACTTAAATGCGCATAAAACGTTTCCAAACCGTTGTCGTGACGAATGATCACTAAGTTTCCAAATCCACCATCGTTATACTTAGCATAACGAACTTTTCCACTCCAAGCAGCGCGAACGGTGTCACCTGTATTCAAACCAATGTCAATTCCATTGTGATAACGTCCTTTTCGGTAGCCATAACGCGAAGTTACATAACCTGGATGTGGGATATGAAAACCAGCGTTCATACTGTCAGCAACACACAACCAAAGTGTATCTTTCAAAAGAGAAAGGTCATTTTTTCGATCTGATGTGTAACAAACATCGTTATCCCAACGTTGAACATATTTGAGATTGGAAGAATGAACGTAATTGTGAATGTCTTGATTCAGGACTCCATCGAAAGTTACATCATCCAAATAACTCCAAGTGCGGTTTGCATAAATGACCATTTTCCCGTTTGGGGAATCAATGGTGTCAATAGCTTGTTGTCCGAAGGAAGTAGATGCTGTTAAAAGCGCAATGAAAGCGAGTTTTAATTTCTTCATAATTTCATTTTCTCTGGTTGAGATAGCGTGTTCATCTTGCAGGATTTTTCTATCTCAAATTTTCAATTTTGCGAATTTAATGAATAAATATCAATTATCAATGAACATCCATCACAAAAATGTCATAAAACAAAGGTTCGTTTGCTTTGACTAAGTTGACAAGTCCTTTGTCTCCATAGGCTTCGGAAGGAGGGATCACAATCCAAAGCTTATCTGCCTTTTTGGCTTTTATTAACGATTTTTTCAAACCTTTAACAATTCCAAAATCACTGAATTTCAATGAATAGGGTTGGTTTCTTCGGTAGCTAATGTCGTATTTTGGATTGGAAGGGGTGCTTACCATAAAGTGAAAATCAACAGTACTTTCTAAGTTTGCTACTGTTTTTTCTGCTTTATTTTCCTCCAACAAATAGACTTTACTTCCATCTATTTCACGTGTTGGTTTGATTTTGTCTAAAATTTGAACACGCACGATGTTGTCTGCATGAGGTGGAATCACGCCTTTAATTCCTTTTTCTCCACGAGCCAATTTTGCAGGAATAAAAATTTCTACAAAATCACCCACGCGCAATTCTTGCATCGCGATATCCCATCCTTTTGTTTGGAGTTCGAAGCCGACTATGAAAGGAAGCCATTCTCTGTTTAATAGTTGATTCCCATCCACTATCGTTCCGTCTGTCAATCTCACTTCATAGTTGATTTTGAGGACATCTTCGTTTTTAACTACTGCTCCTTTTCCATGTTCAAACCAATTGATGCGAAGTCCGTTTTCCCATTTTTTTTCGTTTTGAATTTGAATGGGTTTCAATGCTTCTTTGGCCAAAACAAAAGCAGGTTTTTTGTAATTTCCTGTCGTGTCTTTCGCTTCCATAGAAGTCTTATTTTTCGTTGGGTCTTTTTTTACACCTGTTGTGTCACAAGCGGTAAAAACGAATCCTATTGAAAGGAAAATAGATATTATTTTTTTCATTAACGAGCAATTAAACCTAAAAGTTCAACATCAATTATCAAGGTGGTTAGTGGAGGTATTTGTTCCATATCGCCAGCAATTCCATGTGCTAGATGAGAAGGGACGATCAATTTGGCTTTGTCTCCAATGCGCATTTTTTTGATTCCTTCTTGTAAACCAGTTTCGATATCGCTTTTATCAATCATGAAAGATTCGATTTCACCTTTTTCTGTTTCTTTGAAAATGGTTCCATCCAATCCTTCAACTTTCAAACGCACTTGTGCAATGAGTCCAGATGCAGCTTGATCACCATTGCCTTGTTGGTAGATATAATAGCGCAAGCCTGTACCTGTTTCGTTCATTTTCCATGATTTCCGATTTTCAAGATACATGCGGATGTTCAAATCTTCATCTTGAGCTAAACGTTCATTCATTTGAGTAGATAAATCTTTGTTCCACTCGATTTCAGGTGCTTTCTCCTCTTCTTTGCAGTTAGAGAAAAGAAATACACAAGAGAAAAGAAAAGCGAAATGACGAGTATGCATTTTCATCGTATTAATCAGCAGAAATATATTCATGAACCACTTGTTTAAACAACGCAATTGCATCCGAAAGGTTACCATCAAATCTTCCTCCTGCTGCATTTCGATGTCCACCTCCTTGAAAATAGCGACCCGAAAGTTCATTTACTGGATTGTTTTCTCCTTTTGAACGGAACGAAATTTTGATGTATTCGTCACCTTCCACAAACATTGCTGCAGCTTTCATTCCTTGTATCGATAAGGCAACATTGACTAATCCTTCTGTATCGCCTTTTTCGTAATGGAAACGATTCAATTCTTCTTGTGTCAAACTGATAATTGCCACAGGAACTTGGGGTAGAATTTCCAGTTTTTCTGAAGTAGCAAATCCACGTAAACGCAAACGATCAACCGTGTTTGTATCGAAGGTATTTTCGTGAATTTCGTTGTGTTTTACACCGATTTCAATGAGGTTTCCTAAAATTTCATGGGTTCGTTTAGTCACTGCGGGAAAGCGAAAAGATCCCGAGTCAGTCATGATTCCCAAGTAGATTGCATCTCCAATTGCAGCGTTTAATTTGTCTATGTTACCACTTTGATCGATTAATTCGTAAATCAACTCACAGGTAGATCCAATGGTCGGCTCAGATACACTCCATTGACAAAAGTCTGCTGGGTGTAAATGATGATCAATCATGATTTTAGTTCCTTTCGCACTTTCTAACAGAGGTTGCATGGTTGGACCAACCCGATTGGGAGCATTGTAATCGAGGCAAAAAATTAAATCCGCTTGATTGAGATGTTGTTTGACTTCTTCTGGGTTTTCTTCTACATTCAGAATTGATTTTGCGCCAGGGAGCCAATGTAAAAATTGTGGTGCAGGATCAGGATGACAAATGATGTTTTCTTTTCCTAATGTTTTACAAAATTGGCTCAACGCAATGCTACTTCCGATTGAATCGCCGTCGGGTGATTTGTGTGCAGTGATAACAATGTGTTGTGCCTGTTGAATTTGATCAACGATTGCTGCGTATGTATTCATATTTTTTGCTTCTGAGCAAAGGTACGAGAAAGATTTTGAGTAGATCGATTTCTATCAGGAGATTTCGTTTTCGGGATGATTTTCGAGAAAATAGAGCAAGTAATCTTCGAGTTTTGTTGCCAAAAAATAGGGTAGGTTCATCAATACATACGATTTTCCTTCGGGTGTTTTGGTTTTTTGAATTTCAAACTTCCCTCCATACATGCGAACTGCATACGGATGATTAGCCATATTTACGAATTGGTGTAATGATTTGAGCGAACCTGTACTTCCTGATTTGATTTCTACTGGGATTAGTTTGTTTTGAAAAGAAATAATTAAATCAACTTCGGAAGAAGATTGCGCTTTGTCTCGAACCCAAAAAGAAGGTGTTTCTGTTTTTTTATTTTGTAGGGAGATTAATTCTTGATTGATCATATGTGGGATTAGTGAACCTTTGTAGCTCGAACTTAGGTCATCCATTTTGAGTAATTCAGGGATAATTCCCAAGGAGTGGTTTACAATTCCAGTATCTAATACTTGAATGCGAGGTGATTTTTTGAAATCACTAAGAATTGGAGGTGTTTGCGATGTCGTTGGATAAATTAAGCGGATGACTTTGGATTTATCTAAATCGCGAAATGCTTCACTAACTTCTCTTGATTTGTAGTTTGAATTTCCAAAATTTTGATACTTGATTCGTTGGTCAATAAAATTGGGTGCTGTTTTCATGATAAATTTGATGATTTGTTTCATCGATGGGGTAACAGCATATTTTTCTACGTCGTCGATATACGATGTCCAGATACTTTCATAAATGCTTGTCAAGCTTGATACTTGTTGATTTTTCGCAAATTCTTTTACGATTTCAGGCATACCACCGATAATGGTGAATTTGTTAAACAGTTCCAAAAGCGGAGTATGAGCGATTGGCCGTAGAGGTATTTCGTTCATCGCGTTAAGACCAACCTGATGGTTGATTGCGCCTAAAAATTCAATAAAATTAAACGGATATAAATACAAATATTCTACTCTCCCAACAGGAAAACTTTCGATGTCCTTGAAAGCAAATTCGAGTAAAGAACCTGCTGCAATGACATGAATAGATGGAGCTTCTTCATAAAAATACCGCAACAATTTAATTGCTTTGGGAGATTCTTGGATTTCATCTATGAAAAGGAAGATTGGGCTTTTGGGATTAATTTGAATATTTTTGGTCAAAAGAATCAAATCCATGATGTCTTGAATGGAATCCGTTTGTTCGAAGAAGGAAATGTCTACATTTTTTTCTAGGTTCAAGAGGACTGCATTCTCATATGTTTTGGCAAAATCTTTTACCAAAGTGGTTTTACCTACTTGCCGTGCACCTCGTATAATTAAGGGTTTTCGAGTTGATTTTTCCTTCCATTTAAGTAACTCCTGAAAGAGAATTCTTTCGTGATTCATGCTAAATACCTGTTTTTCTATATACAAATATATAAAAATGTCACAAAATAAGGGGTGTTTTGATGATTTTTATGTCACAAAATAAGGGGTCTTCTGGGTTGTTTTATGTTACAAAATAAGGGGTGTTTTGCTTTTTATTTACTTAACCAATCGAAAAAACGGCGATTTAGAAAGGGCAAATAAAAGTAAATCATCATCGGAACAACAAGAATATTAACGATGAATAAGCGAAGAATGGGATGAACTTCGAGTTCAGTAAATTGAATAATTAGCGAAATGAATGTGATAACTGGAAAAATAAAGCACCAGACAAGCAGAGCTAATTTCCATTTTTTTGGGAGTTGGTTTTAGTACTCATAATTTATAGAACAAAAAAGTCCGAATAAGAAGAACAAAAAAAGGTTTGCTACTTCGTCTTCGGACTTGAATATGTATATTTTTCTATTGCTTGACGATATTTAAATCAATTTTGCTGTTTCTTGGCGAAGTCGTTCTTGTAAGTCAGCTGAAACAGGAGCAAGTGGTCTTCTCATGGTTTGACTGCAGATTCCGCGTGCTTCTAAATTTACTTTTACTCCGCCCGGGTTTCCTTGTTCGAACATCATGCGCGTAACTGGAAGCAATGCGTAATGTAAAGTGCGTGCTAATTCAAAATTACCATCCAAACTGGCTTGAACCATGGCACAGAATTTTTCTGGAAAGGCGTTTGACACAACCGAAATTACGCCATCAGCACCAGCGGCAATCAAGGGCATCGTAATTGGGTCGTCACCGGAAAGAACACCAAATCCAGCAGGACGACAACGAATGATTTCCATGATTTGATCGAAGTTACCAGATGCTTCTTTCATCGCAACAATGTTTGGGATTTCTGCCAAACGAAGCGTTGTTTCAGCCAACACATTCGATCCTGTTCTACCAGGCACATTGTACAAAATGATTGGTAAATCGGTATTTTCAGCTAAATATGCGTAATGCTGATAAATACCTTCTTGTGTTGGTTTGTTATAATACGGTGAAACAGAAAGAATTCCATCTACTCCAGCAGGGATTTGTTTGATCGCTTCGGCAACTTTCACGGTATCATTTCCACCAACGCCAAAAACGATGGGTAAACGACCTTGGTTCACATCTTGAACGGTTTCCAATATCTGTTTCTTTTCATCGGATGAAAGGGTAGGTGATTCACCTGTTGTACCTTGAACAACCAAGAAGTTGGTTCCTCCCGAGATTTGCAATTCCACCAATTTTTTCAATCCAGTAAAATCAATGCTGTAATCGGATTGAAATGGAGTAACCAATGCTGTTCCCGTTCCTTTGAAAATTGAATTCATAATCGTTTTGTTTTTTGACAAAAGTAATTGTTTTTTGAGAAAAAGAAGTTGATTTTTGGATGCTTGAAATGAAGGTAGAAATAAATGATTATCTCGATTTCATTTGATAACAGATTATGTTTTCAATTTCAGGGACCCAACTTTTGCTTTCTGATAAAAAGCGAGAATCAATTAAGGTTAGTTTGTTTGAACTGAAAACGTAAACATCTTCGCGCGTTTTAATTTTTCTTTTTGAAATATGATTTTCAAAATCAAATTCTGAAATATGAATTTCATCGTTTTTTATGTAATAAGTGAAACATAAGGTGTCTTCCATTTCACAATCGAAACTAGTTCCTTTTCCATTTTTCTCGAAAAGATAGTATGAAATACAATCCTCAAAAGGTTGGTAAAACCATGAATTAGATTGTAGAAAATTTTCTGAAATTTTTTCTTTTTTGATCGTATCACGAATGGACTGAAGAAATGCTTCACCCGTAATTTTCTCTTTAATGACTTCTTTGTTGTTCAAGATCACATGTTCATTTTTTGAATTTGTACATGAACTCAGAAGAATAATGACCATCAAAAAGAAAATTAACTGATTAAATAATTGTGTTTTCATCCCAACAAGTCTATAAAATCTTGTTCGCTGAGAATTGGAATACCCAATTGAGTCGCTTTTTCTAGTTTGGCTGGCCCCATGTTTTCTCCTGCGACGACAAAATGCGTTTTGGAAGAAATTGAACTTACATTTTTTCCGCCATTGTTTTCGATGAGGTGTTTTAATTCATCCCGAGAAAACGTACTGAAAACGCCAGATACGACAAAGTTTTTCCCTTGAAATTTGGTGCTTGCTTGTTCTTTTTCCTCGATTTCTAATTGTAGTCCAGCTGCTTTGAGTCGTGCGATGAGTTGTCTGTTTTCCTCTTCGAAAAAGTAATTTTGCACTGAAATGGCAATTTTTTCTCCTATTTCATCCACTGCAACCAATTCATCGTAAGAAGCAACTGCTAGTCGATCGATGGATTTGAATGCTTTCGCTAGCTGTTTAGCTACTGTTTCACCTACAAATCGAATTCCTAACGCAAACAAAACGCGTTCAAATGGAATTTGTTTGGATGCTTCAATTCCTTGAATTAAGTTCGAAGCGGACTTGTCAGCCATTCGTTCTAGTTGAACAACTTGGTCGAAGGTTAAATCGTATAAATCAGCGATATTAGAAATGAGCTTTTCTTTGTACAACAATTCGATTGTTTCTCCTCCCAAACCATCGATGTTCATGGCTTTGCGTGCAATGAAATGTTCCATGCGACCCGTTACTTGCGGAGGACAGCTTTTTTCGTTCGGGCAAAAATGTTGTGCTTCACCATCGCGACGAATCAAGGATGTGTCACATTCGGGACAGGATTCAATAAATTGAATGCGAACAATTTGATCCGATCTTTTGGATAGATTGACTCCTACAATTTTGGGGATAATTTCACCGCCTTTTTCCACGTAAACTGCATCACCAATGTGTAAATCCAGTTTTTCAATCTGGTCTGCATTGTGCAAAGAAGCGCGCTTGACGGTTGTTCCACCCAAGGAAACTGGTTTTAAGTTTGCGACTGGTGTAATCGCACCTGTTCTACCGACTTGATATGAAACAGATTCTAAGGTTGTTTCCACTCGTTCTGCTTTGAACTTGTAAGCAACTGCCCAACGTGGGGATTTCGCAGTAAACCCTAATTCAGCTTGCGCATCATAGCCATTGACTTTGATTACCACACCATCGATTTCGAACGGAAGCTGATTGCGTTCATGATCCCAATGATGAATAAAGTCCATGATTCCTTGAACAGAATCTGTTTTAAAGATGTATTTTTTGGCTGGATCAGGTATTTTAAAACCCCATTCTCTGGCTTTGAGAACACTTTCGTAATGACCGAGTAATGGTAAGTCGTCACCATACAAACCATACAAAAAGCAGTCTAATCCACGTGAGGCAACCACTTTCGAATCTTGGGATTTAAGTGTTCCAGAGGCAGAGTTGCGTGGATTGGCAAATTCAGGTTCGTTGTTTTCCCGGCGTTCTTCATTCATTTTTTGGAAAGCATCCAACGGGAAGAAAATTTCACCACGAATTTCAAAATCAGCAGGGAAATCGCCTTTCAATTGAAGTGGAACAGTACGGATTGTTTTGACGTTTGTAGTAACATCTTCACCTTGTGTGCCATCGCCGCGCGTGACTGCTTTGTGGAGTTTTCCATTGAGGTAAGAAATGCCAATGGCAACTCCATCGTATTTGAGTTCGCACACATATTCGACTGGACCTGAGAAACTTTTCTTGATTCGGTTTTCCCAATCAATGATTTCCTCTTCGGAATAGGTATTACTCAAAGACAACATCGGAAAGCGATGAACAACTGTTTCGAACTTTTTGGTAATGTCGCCACCGACGCGTTTGGTTGGACTTAAATCGGAAGCAAATTGAGGGAATTGGATTTCCAATTGTTCTAATTCTTTCAGCAATTGATCAAAGTCAAAATCCGAGATTTCGGGTTGATTTTCCACATAATACAAATGATTATGGTGATTCAGTTCCGCGGTTAAACGTTCGATTCGGTTTTTTGCTTCCAATTCTGTCATGTGTCCCTGTTTTTTGCGAAAATACAATGAAAGTTTATTATTTAATTCAATTCCATCCAGAAGAATGAAAATTGCGTTAGGGATTGGCGTGAAAATCCTTTTTGTGCCGGTAAAAAACGAATTTTTCTTTCGTTAAGATGCACTTTCGGCAGAAAAAGATTGAAACAAAAGCCCGACCCCAAGTGAAAGGAAAGAGGATAACGATTGAATGAGCTTGGGGAAACGCCCAAAAAATAAATTATTTGATTGCTTTCAGCATGCGCCATTTACCTTGCAAATCTTGTTTCAGTTCGATTGACGACCAACAGCCTTGATTTTCGAGTAATTCTTTTGTTTGTTGCGCATAATTTTCGTGTAATTCAAAGTACAAAGCACCTGAATTTTTTAAGTATTCTTGTGCTTGAAGAGAAATTTCTCTATAGAAAAGCAAAGCGTCTTCATTGGGAACAAAGAGCGCCATTTCAGGTTCAAAGGCAACGACATTTTGGTCCATGTTGGTTTGTTCTTGGATCGGAATATAAGGTGGATTTGAGACCCAAAAATCGAATGAATTGAGTTGTAAATCTTGGTAACCGTCGGGAACAAGCGCATCTGCAAATTGGAAGTTTACATCCAATTGAAGTTTTTGCTTATTTTTTTCGGCTAATTCCAATGCTTTTCGGCTGAAATCACGAGCAGACATGTTTAAACGAGGGAAAGATTTTTTCAAAGCAAAGGCAATGCAACCAGTTCCTGTGCACCAATCGAGACCGTGGGTTGGTTTTTTTGTTTTGAAATCATCCACTATCCAATCGACTAATTCTTCGGTTTCGGGTCTTGGAATCAAAGCGTCTGGACTACATAAAATGGATAAACCATAAAACTCTGTATCGCCTAAAATGTGTTGAAAAGGTTCGTGGTTGAGCAAACGTTTCACAACAGATCGAAAATGCAATAAATCCGATTCGGAAACACGAAGATCTGCGTTCAAAATCCAATCGGATGGCGATAAGTTTAGTCTGCGTTGAATGATTTCTTGTGCGATGAGTTTGATTTCTCTTTCGGAGAAAATAGGGGCTAATTTTTCGTTAAAATACGTTTTTACCGCTGCAATGGAATTGTTGGAAACAAACATTATTTGTATTGTTTGAAATAATAAGTGAAACCAAAACCAACAGAAAAAATTTGTGTTCGTTTGTCAAATTCTGCTACATCATATCCCAAGTTGGATTGTTCGCCAATGTCACGTGGTGAAAAACCATGAGAAAGAACACCGTAACCCACATAAAATCGGAAAGAAGTCCATTCGTCAGCAGTCAGTACAACGCTCACGGTTGGTTCAATGTACAAGCCTCCTTTGACAACATTTCCATTGTTAACAACATCGTTTGAATCGCTAAAAAACGTAGCTTGGTTGTATCCAACACGTAGAGCATATTCTGTTCCAAAGCGCATGGAATGAAATTTTTCATACGCAATTTTTCCGTAGAGCGCCATGTTGTGCATTCCTCCGTTGATGGGGTTGTTCACTCGAAATTGATTGATTTTTAGGTAACTATAATTGAATCCTACACCCATTCCAATACCATTTTCTAACGTGTGTTGGTAATAAGGTGAAACCTTAACAATTCCTTGCATGATGCTATTGAAAGGTTTGTTTAAGGCGGTGTTTGGAAGACCTAAATCAATCGAAAACTGATGTTTAGGAGTAATGTCATCGTAAACTGTTTCGTCGAAATCAGTGGCTTCGTCTTGTGCAAAAGCAAGCATGCTGAAAAGAGAGAAAAAGAGAAAAACAAGTTTTTTCATAGAGAAACTATTTATGTAAAGATAACGATTCTTGTCGAGATGTAGTGTGTCAATCGACCAAATTCATGTGTTTCAATAAAAACGATGCATTCATGTTTTGGCAAATTCCTTGTTTCCAAGTGTAATCAAAGTAGAGTTCATTTCCTTCGATGGTGGAATCGAAACAACCGTTGAAAAAATGAGGGTTGTTTTTTGCGAGTTCACACAAAGAAAGGTCATGTGTAGCAATGATTCCGTGCGTTCCGAGTCGTTCTAGTTTTTGTAAAAATCGTTGAGAACCTTCGGCTTTGTCTTTGGAGTTGGTTCCTTTTAAAATTTCATCTAGAAGAATGAACACATTTTCACCTTTTTCGATTGCATTTAAAATGAATTTGAGGCGCATTAATTCCGCATGGAAGTAGGAACTTTCTTTTGCCAAATCATCGGCTGTTCGCATGCTTGAATACAATTTTACTTTCGGTAAAAGTGCTTTTTTTGCTGCGATTGGGAAGCCTGCTTGCGCTAAAACAAAAGCTAAACCGACACTTCTCAAGTAAGTTGATTTTCCGGCCATATTTGGACCTGTCAGGATCATGAATTGTTGGTCTTTCTGTAGTTTCAACGGATTTGTAATTCCTTTTTTATGGAGAAGCAATGGATGACCTAATTCGTCCATTTCGAGTTGAAAGGTGTCCGAAAATTCAGCAAAAATTAACGAAGGATGATTGTGTAGAAATGTGGCACCAGAGATGGCAATTTCCATTTCTGCGAGTAATTTTTCCCAATTCTCAAGTGAACTGGCGTACGCTTTTTTCCAAGAAAGTAGGTCTTTTCGTTGACGTAAATCCCATGCAAAAAAGGCATTAAGCGGAATAGAAATCAATATATTCATTCGGAATTCAAAGCGTTTTTCAATTGTTTTCCATTTTTTTAGAAGTAGTACAGCATTTTTCTCTTGTTCAAAGAAAAGTTGTTGTAATTCGATGATGGATTTTGGTGCATTTTCCAGTTGACGAATAAATTCCATCTGTTCGCGCATGGAGTCTATTTTTGGGCTTAATTTATGGATTTCTTCTGTCCATTGATTGGTTGATTTCATCAATTTTCCTGTCGGATAAAGTGCTGCAAGGAGTAAAAAGCTAAATATAAGTGGAGATAGTAAGTTTAAATTGAAAGCGATCAATGAAGGAATCATGATGATTGGAATTAACCACATTACCCAATTGACCCAAGTTGGATTTGAATGCACTTTTTTTGTCCATTGATCTACGGTATATTGAACAGCTTCTTGTCGACTTGGAATGGAACCTGCAACTCGGTAGTTGAATGTCCAATCGATTTTATTGGAAAGAAATTTTACTTGTTCGTTCATTTTTTCGACTTGAAAACTTCCTTGAAGAAAATGGTCTGCAAGTCTTTGTTTTCCTAGGCTTGAAAATGTTCGGTTTAGTTGTGCAAAAATTCCGTTTGAAACAAAGAGATCCAAGTCGTGTGCAAACGCATGTTTGGAGTCAAAAAATTCTTTTCCTGAATCAAAACCACTGAAATCACCTTCTAAAGCGAGCGATTCTTGTTCGAGCAACTTCTTTTTTTGCACGGCTTTTTCTAAGATTAATTTGGCATCTACTGAGAATTTAACTGCGACTAAAAAGCTCGTGATTCCAAGTAAAACAGAGGATACGACCCAGGTAGTTTTTCCCCAAGTGAAGTAAGTTAGAGTTGCAAAAAGGACAAATACGAGCAGTCGTAAAAAAGTGAACTTTCGAACGGTTGCTTTGGCACGTTGAATGGCTTGTTTGTTTGTTTCAATTAATTCGTGATACATTCATTTTTTTTTTCAAAAGTAAGGAAATAGTTAGTTAGTTGGTTAGTCAGTTAGTTAGTCAGTTAGTTAGTCAGTTAGTTAGTTAGTTAGTTAGTTAGTTAGTTAGTTAGTTAGTTAGTTGGTCGATGACGAAAGCAAAGCTTTGTCACGATGCTGACATTTTTCGTCAGT
>CAYRMV010000013.1:0-41562 GCA_964425255.1 uncultured Flavobacteriales bacterium | reverse complement strand
CCTATCATGCCGTTGTTTAACGGTTAAGCAACCTTTAAGTAGTTGAATCTACTGGAGTTTTATCATATTCTATATTCCTACAATCACAATTTATCCTCTCGATTCTATCAAATAAAATTTTTTAATCATTCATCACAGCCATAGAACCACCCAATATATTAGTTTATAAAGAAGTTTGATAACGGTTATGCAACCTTTAAGCAGCTGATTTTACTATGTATTTTACATTTTAATAAACCGTCAATCAAAAAAGGAAGCCAAATTTCTTTGACTTCCTTCTTATAATCTATTTTGATCCAGCGATTTACAAAAGAGTAGATGGACAAACATATTCAGTTTTTGGAAGTGAGGTTTTGGTTAACTCAGAAAATCCACCTCGAATATCGATTACTTGATCCCAACCTCTTTGTTTCAAGATAGATGCTGCGATCATACTTCGATATCCTCCAGCGCAATGAATCACAAAAGGTTTGTCTTTAGGGAATTCTGCTAAATGTTGATTGATTTGATTTAATGATACATTCTTTGCGTTTATCAAATGTTCCGAATCGTATTCGCTTTTCTTACGTACATCAAAAACGGGATATTCGTTAGCTACTTTTTCAAATTCTTCCGCATCCATTCTTTGTATGGAATCAACCTCTTTATTTGATTTTTCCCACAATGAATATCCGCCCTCTAGATAACCGATTGCAAAATCATATCCAACTCGTGCTAATCGAATGATGGATTCTTTTTCACGACCAGGTTCTGTTACAAGTAAAATTTCTTGTTTTATATCTGGAATCATTTCACCGACCCACATGGCAAAATTACCATCGATTCCAATGTTGATTGAATTAGGAATAAATCCTTTTGAAAATACTTCTGCATCACGTGTATCTAAAATCAAAGCTCCTGTTTCATTTGCAACTAGTTCGAAAGTTTCTGGTGACATAGGTCTAACCGCTCTCTCCATGATTGTATCTAAGCTGTCATACCCTTGAATATTCATAAGTACATTTTTCGGGAAATAACCTGGAGGCGTGGTCAAACCAGTTAATAACTCTTGAATGAATTCTTCACGTGTCATATCTGAACGTAAAGCATAATTAGTTGCCTTTTGATTCCCAAGTGTATCGGTCGTTTCTTTGCTCATTTTTTTTCCGCATGCTGAACCGGCTCCATGATTTGGATACACGATTAATTCATCAGAAAGCGGCATTATTTTAGTACGAAGTGAATCAAACAAATGAGAAGCCAATTTTTCTTCTGTCAAATCAGCAATAACATGTTGAGCCAAATCAGGTCGGCCGACATCACCAATAAACAAAGTGTCACCTGTAATTATTCCATGCTCGTCTCCGTTTTCATCGATGAGTAAATAGGTTGTACTTTCCATGGTGTGGCCAGGTGTATGAATCGCTTTGACTGTGTAATTACCCACTTGAAATAATTCTCCATCGGTTGCTACATGCGCATCAAATCCTGGTTTTGCAGTTGGACCATAAACAATAGTCGCGCCTTCTTTTTTTGCTAAATCTAAATGCCCAGAAACAAAATCTGCATGAAAATGGGTTTCAAAAACATATTTTATTTTTGCACCATCGGCTTTGGCTTTATCAATGTATGGTTGAACTTCTCGCAATGGATCAAAAATCGCTGCTTCTCCATTGTTTTCTAAATAATACGCTGCGTGTGCAATACATCCTGTGTAAATTTGTTCTACTTTCATGACTTGTAAATTTGAATTTTTATGAAACAAAGCTACACAAGTCCGCTAAATTAGTATGCCACATTTGTCACTTGGAAAACTGACTTTTATCAGGTTTTATGTGCTATAATTTCAGTAGTTTACGTGTGGAAATTCCATTTGGTGTAACGCATTGTATAAAGTACATGCCAGGGTTTTGAAGGGAAAGGGAAAGCTCAATTTTTGGTTCAATTGTACCGGTCTCTAATATCAGTTTTCCAGTTTGGTCGAATATTCGGATTGTTTTTTCCCCATATTCAGTTAAAATATAAAAGTTTCCTGCACTGGGATTAGGATACAATTGAAATTCAATATCGTTCCATTTATCTACTGAAAGTGTACTGGAAGGATTGTGTTCAAAATGCATAATCCCTCCCAAATCTCCACCAACGAATAAATTTAGTTTTCCATCATTGTCCACATCATTTACCCAGCATGTGCTGTATGCTTCTACATCAATATTTCGAAAAGAGGAAGTGACCAATTGAAATGTATCACCTAATTCTAAATGTTCATCAATCCCCTTGTAAAAACGTAATTTACCATCAATCCCGCCTAAAAGTAAGTAGGTGGTATCTTGCCATCGAAAAAAATGGGGAGCAGCAAAACCTTCTGGATTTGTTGGAGCTAGATCTATACCTCCTAATTGATCATTTTTTAGTTCCAATTCCACATTTCCACCTATACCAACATTTTCATAGTACATAATTTCACCCGTTTTTTTCCCAATAATCAAATCATTTCTCCCATCCTGATTCAAATCGAAAATTTGCGGAAACGCGTACGAACCTGCTGAAATCACTTGATTTTGATTATCAAAAAAAGTATTTATTGGACTGGCAAATTGGGCTGGCATTCCACTGGAAGCAATATTTTCTCGGTAAGATATGGTTCCGTTTTCTAAACCTAAAAACAAATCGTCGTCTCCGTCTTGATCCATATCTCCAAACGCAGGAATCGTTCTCAAACCCCAAGATTGTTGAGAAAGTGTCAGAAAATCGGAATCAACAAAGGTGAAAAACGGATCTGTAAAATCCCCCGTATTTCGATACAAACTCCAAGTACTTTCTTTCGCAAGAACTTCTTTGTAACGATAAAAATTACCGACAATTAAATCGGGTTTTCCATCATTATTTATATCAGAAAAGGTTGGGAAAGATGCGAATCCATTGTCTATCATTTCACCCTGAAGAAAATTTTTAGATCGAAATGAAAAAATAGGTTCATCATTTTCACCTAAGTTTTTGTATAAGTAAACACTTCTTTCATTTTGTGAAACTCCTTTGGCATTGGCTCCTACAATTAAATCTTTCACATGATCAAAATCAACATCCACATAAAATGCAGCTGGAAAAAGTTGCATGCTGACTGGAGTTGTGTTGGATGGAAAATTATTATCTTGACTGATCATGGCGGAATTCGTATTCGGTTCATCGCCACCATTTATGAGTAAAGTTAAGTTTTCGTGTGCGACATCGCCAAGAATTAAATCGTAAACGCCAGAATGATCGTAGTCCAAAGCGAGTAGAGTGGACCCTGCATGGCGTTCTTCGCGCGAATCTGGTTCAATAGTGGGAAGCTCAGGATTCGGAATGTTACCACTTGAACATGGATTATTTGGGTCATTTAATGTTACTGAATTGTTGTTTGCATCTTCTGTAAATTTTCCCCAACATTCGTTTTTTAATACAAAAGTCAATGAATCAGAATGTCCATACAATTCTTGACTCTGATTTTGGTGATATTCAACTCGCTGTCCACCGATATGAAAAGTTAAAATATCTAAATCGCCATCAAAATCAACATCAATAATTGCTGGTATATCACTTGAACTTACATATAAATTGGATTTTGTTCCATTATAATCCGATAAAATCAAATTTGTAGCCAATTCCCATTGGAGTCCTTGTTCTGAATTTCCAATGTTTTTATACACTTTTACACCTCCAATTCCATAAGTAAATAGATCGTTTTTTCCGTCTTGGTTAAAATCGCCTAAAAATACGCGGTAACGGATTTCATTTGGAAAAAAATTCTTAGCATTTGAAACGGGATAATAATGAGGGTTGGGATTGTTTCTTTGTTCAAATAAGCGAATGTTATCCTTGCTTCGATCGAATACAAACAAATCCATATCTCCATCAAAATCGAAGTCAATGTCTGAGAATTGTACATAATTCAATCCTCCTGCCCAAGGCATATTCAAGGTATCATTACCAACTCTTACTGGAATAGAGTCATTTCGATCAAAAAGAAATTGAGCATTTAGAGCAGAGGAAGTTAAACAAAAAATGAAAAGTAAAAATCGCATAAACTTGTTTCCTAGAATGACGAAAATTACAAAAAAATGGTTGAAAACTGAGTCAATTCAAGGATATAATGTATTTTTGATTCAAATTACCTAAATTTTCAATTTCTTTGTATCTCGATTTACGGGTAAAACACGAATAAAACTAATGAAAAATCTATTTGTTCTCTTTTGTATGTCCATGTTTACTTCTTTAAGTTGGTCACAACAAGAAACTTCCGTTCTATTCATTGGGAATAGTTTCACTTTTATGAACGATATGCCAACTATGTTCCGCCAAATTGCTGAGGCAAAAGGACATAAAATGTACGTTGACACGGTTGTTGAAGGGGGGAAAAACTTTGAATATCACGCTTCTCAAAAGGAAACGTATGCCACTATTCGTTCTCGAAAATGGGATTATGTAATCATTCAAGGACATAGCAATGAACTTGCTCAACCTGACTCAAAAGTAGAAAAACAAACCTTGCCTTTCGCAAAACAAATTGTAGATAGTATTCGAGCAAATAATCCATGTACGCAAGTTGTATTGTATATGACTTGGGGATATAAATACGGAAATCCAAAATGGGCACCCATTTCCAGTTATGATTCCATGCAATTTCGTGTAAAAAATCAATACATGCGTTTTGCCGACTTTTTGAATGCGCGAGTTAGTCCTGTGGGGGAAGTTTGGAAAACGGTTAGATCTAATTACAGCGGATTAAATTTATATGATCCAGACAATCAACACCCAAGTTTAGCAGGGTCATATATTTCTGCTTGCACTCATTTTGCTACGATTTTTGGGGAAAGTCCACTCGGAAATGGAATCCAAGTCAAATTAACACCCGAAGAAAGACAAATTATTGAATGGAATGCTTCACAAATTGTTTTAAACAATTTAAATCAATGGCGTTTTATTCCAAAAAATAAAAAAATCATTCCCGGATTTGATGTCACAATCAATGGAAAAAAAGTCCAAATTGACAGCCGTGCACAACATGCTGCTTTCGTTGAATGGGATTTGGGAGATGGAATGAAAATAGTTGGAAATCAAATTGAACACGAATACAAAGAAAAAGGAACTTATACAATTCGTCAAATTGTCCGTGAGGGATGTGATGAAGTTGTATATGAAAGAAAAATAAATCTATAAAATGTAAATCTAGCATGTTTAAAATTCAATTTAAAATTCAAAAAAACCTATTCTTCGCCTTTTTTCTAGTGGCATTTTCAGGTTTTAGTCAGGTTGATTTTAATAATTACCGACCTCTTTTATCGAGTGGTGTTATCCCTGATGATTTTACTAAACCTACATATCAAAAAATTTCAGATGATAAAGGCACAAAACGAGAAGATTTGAATTCAAAAAGAGAAAAAATTTTCTTGGAAGGAATTCATTATTCGATAGATGGGATTTTACATTCAGGACTTGTAGTTTATGGTGATGAAGTTTCAAAATATGTGAATCAAGTTGCAAATAATTTATTGAAAAACCGAACTGACTTGCAGGGTAAACTCCGTTTTTACACGTTAAAGTCGAATGAAACAAATGCGTTTTCAACGGATCAAGGGATTGTTTTTGTGACAACGGGTTTAATTGCTCAGCTTACAAGTGAAGCACAACTTGCACTTGTTTTGGCCCATGAAATTTGCCATTACACTGAAAAACATGTTTTAGAATCGTATAATATGAAGCTCGAGTCTAGAAATTACTCTAAAAGAATTCAAGAATTAAGTAAATACTCGAAAGAAAAAGAGTTTGAAGCTGATGTTAAAGGCTTGGAGTTATATCAAGCAGCTGGATATCCAAAAAGTGAAATTTTACCAACTTTTGACGTTCTGATGTATTCGTACTTACCTTTCGATGAAGTAGAATTTCCTAAAGATTATTTAAATACGGAGAACTTATTTATTCCGACTTCAAAATTTCCAACCGAAAAATATCCAATTAAGGCTGTTGAAGATGAGGACGATAGTAAAAGTTCGCATCCTAATATAAAGAGACGAAAAGAAAAAATGCAAGAAACAATTTCAAATTATGCTCAATGGGGTACAAATGCAAATCCGCTATCCTTGGAGCGTTTTCAAGAAATTCGGATGATTTGCCGTTTTGAAAGTGTTCGTACTGATTTGAATGATTTGAAATTTGGAGATGCATTGTATTCCATTTTTCTTTTGGAAAAAGATTATCCAAACTCGATTTACCTTCAACGAATGAAAGCGAAAACATGGTTAGGAATTGCTCAACATCGTTTAGAAAATTCACTTTCCAAACATTTATTAAAAACTTCCGAACTTGAAGGTGAAATTTCAACTGTACATTTCTTTTTGAAGGAACTAAAAAAAGAAGAAGTTTCCACAATTGCTTTGAGAATAGTATATGATCTGCACAAAAAATTCCCTAATGATAGAGAAATTTCGGCTGTTTACGACCGAATGATTTACACTTTTGCAAGTACAGATAAAATTGACGTAAATTCATTCTCTAAAATGAATTATAATGAAGCTCTTAATAAATTTAATTCAAAAGAAGATACTGTTAAAACAACTCCAGAAGTAAAGACAGAATTAAGCAAATATGAAAAAATTCAAAGTAAGAAAAACGTTGAAGATCCAAATAATTTTGATGAGTCTAATTACTATTTATACGCACTTGGTGATATGATTCAACAAGAGTCTTTTTTGAAAGTTTATCGAGAGAAAAAAGAGAAAATCGATGAAAAGAAGAAAAAAGAGGACGAATGGGATGCTCTTTCAAATTCAGAAAAGAAAAAAGCAAGAAAGCAAAAAAACAAAGAAGTACTTCAAATCGGAGAATCAAATTTAATTGTTGTTGAACCAATTGTTTACAAAATTAAAAAGAATGAGGTCGATCAAATAAAATCAGAAAAACTAGCTGAAGTTTACATCGATGCTGTTAAAGAAAATGCAGAAGATTTAGACATGAATGTTACTGTTTTAAGTACTTCAACTCTAGTAGACCAAGGTACAAGCGCATATAATGAGAGAGCTATTTTGTTTAATTATTTAGGTCAAATTTCAGAAAATGATGACATCGATGTTTTTCCAGTAGACTTTGATATGTTAGATGAAATAAAGAATAATTATGGAACAGATAAAGTAGTTTTTTCTTTGTTAGAACATAGATTCGAAGCTGATAATTTAGGTATTGCAATTGTTTATGGAATTTTTATCCCTCCAATTTTGGCAATTTCTATCCCTTATATTTTATTCAATGCTCCTAATACGGAACTAAACGTTGTCGTGATGGATTTGAATAAAGGCCAGATTGTAAAAGCAAATGAATATGTGTTTAATAATTCGCTAAACAAAGTTTCTATTAGTGCTTATGTTTATGAAGTTTTAGCTCAATTAAAAACACAACCTAAATAAATATTTCAGTTTTGAGTCAATGTTTCAGTTTCAATATCATTTCACTTTCGTTTTCTAAGATTAAATGACAGAAATTGAAACTTTTTTCAAACATTATACAAGTTGATTTTATGAATAAAATAATAATTTTATCGCTTTTAACCTGGATGATTTTCGTTTCTAATGTTTCCAATGCACAAGAGTACAAAGGATATTTTGGAAGTAAAATATATGTAAAAGCAATAACGCTACACCGTCTTGATTTGATTCCCTTTTTTTTAAATGACGGTGAGGATTGGAAATTATATAATTTTGGAATGGCATTTAGTGCAACATATCAATTTTCTCGTACAACTGGACTTCAATTAGAAGTTGGAACTGATAATTTCATGGTAGCTCCATCTCGGTTTAATTATAATAATTTTACAGTTTATAATGTTGAACCGTTTAGGGCGAAATCAAACTATATAATGCCAAAATTAGTTATATCAAATTCGAAAATGCAACCACTTGGATTGTCCCATGAAATTGGGTTAGGTTTTCATTTTTCGACTCTGCAAGAGGGTGATTATCAGGTAGATTACAGTAATTCTACCTACATTTGGGGAACAAAAAATACGGCATTTTCTTTTGATCAAAACAAGTCTACTAAAAATTTATCGTTTCAATATGCACTAAATTATCATATTCCCTTAACCAAGAAATTACTTCTAGGTTTACATTTCAGATTTATGGCTAATTTTAAATTCCCAAGAGATCCTGCTTTTGAATACAAACGTTCTATGCTGTATTTTAATATCAATGACTTTTCGAATTTCAATCAGTTGGAGCAAGATTACTTTATTCGAGCTTCAAGACAATTTCAATTCGCTAATTTCGGGCTAGGATTGTGTTATTCAATCTAGTCAATTAATTGAATTTTGAACAAATTTTTTTATGAAAAATAATTTTCTTTTACCCATTTTATTGCTGTTTTTCTTACCCTATAACTTTCTTTTAGGTCAAGAAAATAAAGGATATTTTGGAAGCAAAGTATACGTTCAGGCCATCACATTGCACCGCATTCCGATTTTTCAGTTGGGCAACGAGAGCGGGATGTATGATTTTGGTTTTGCTGGAAATGTTACTTACCAAGCGAGTCGTAATTTGGGTTTGCAGTTGGAAGTAGGAAGAGAATTTTTTAATCCCAAACTAGAAGATTATCGCTCGTATGGAGATATGACAGGGGGACAATACTTTCAAGTGGATAAGCTACAAGCATTTGATGCAAAATCACTATATATCATGCCAAAATTGGTTCTATCAAATGCGGGATCTATCCAACCACTAGGGTTTTCACAAGAGCTCGGATTTGGAGTTCATTTTGGGCGTTTGGTAGATCAGCGATATCGGATAGATTGGAATACATACAATACGCAATTGCCTAGCATCATTGAAATAGATACGAAAAAAAACAAGGCAACACGTTATTTTTCATTGATGTTTGGAATGAATTACCATGTTCCATTAGCGAAAAAATTAACGTTAGGATTTCATTTTCAGTATATGGTCCATTTCGGATTCCCGGATAAACAAAGTTATTTTTCAACGAGTGGTCTTTACAGCGGGCCGGATGATTTTAAGAACATTTCTCAAGCAGATCAGGACTATACGATCCGCCGAAACAAAGGATTCCATTTTGCAACCTTTGGTTTAGGGCTTTGTTATTCAATTTAATTCAAAAAAAACACGTGTAAAAAAGTCGGCTTTAGGGTCGGCTTTTTTCGTTAAATCTCAAAGGGATTTTACATTTATTTAACTTAATTAACAAATGCCGTTTCAAAAGTTCAGCTGCATGCCTTTCAACGGAATGCGAATCAACTGTACATTTGTTTCGTATGTTGAATCCAAATTCGGTACAAGCGCTCATTCATCTCATCGACGATCCCGATGAACATATTTATGAGCATGTGCGCGGTCAATTGAAAACGTATGGTCGCGATGCGATTCCCTTGCTTGAAAATTCATGGGAGTCGAAAGATTTTGGTTTGTTGTTTCAACATCGTATCGAAGATTTGATTCACGAAATACAGTTTGAAGGAATTAAACAAGAACTGTATAATTGGATTCATTCCTTCAACAAAGATCTCCTGGAAGGCGCAATTCTTGTAGCTAAATATCAGTATCCCGGATTGGATGAAAGCAAGATCAGAAAGGAAATTGAATTAATCAAACGCGAAATTTGGCTGGAAATTAATGACCACCAAACCGCTTTTGAGCAAGTGAAAACATTCAATAAAATTTTCTTTGACTTTCATCATTTCCGAGGGAATGCACAAGCCTTTCATTCTCCGCTTAATTCGTTTATCAATACGGTTTTAGAAACAAAAAAAGGAAATCCTCTAAGTTTGAGTTTGATTTACAGTGTGATAGCTCAAAACTTAGGTCTGCCTATTTTTGGGGTTAATCTCCCCAATCATTTTGTTCTCGCTTTTATGGACAAACACCAAGTGAATCAATCCAACGGCAAACATAATCCATACGGTGTATTATTTTACATCAATCCCTATGCTCAAGGTGGATTTTTTTACGAAGCAGACATTGTTTCGTTCCTAAATCAATTGAAAATAAACCCAGAACGTTCGCATTTTGAACCTTGTTCGAATACCGTTATCATCAAACGTATGTTAACCAACTTAATTGCTTCTTTTCAGCAAGTAGGGAACAAAGAAAAAGTCAACGAATTGATGGAGTTGCGCGCATTGTTTCCTGCGGAAAAAGATTCATTTTAGTGCTCCTTCTTTCAACGAACAAGGTGAAACAAGTACTTTTTGAATTCCCAATTTCTTCATCACCCAACGTGTTTTTACGGCAGCAATCGGAGCCATTTTTCTTCGAATAGGAATGATGTAAGGATGTAAATCACGTTCCGCTTGCGTGGATGAAACACACCATTCAATCACTTTATTTAGTTCGTTTAATTCCAATTCGGAAGGCAATAAACCCAAAGGAAAAGGTTGGTTGTGAATCATTTCATAAAAAGTTTCGAAACTGCCAGATGCGCCTATTAAGTTTTTACACGAAATAGAATCAAAAAATGTTCCTGTTCGATCGTCAAACCAATTTTCTAATCGTTGAATGTCTTCAGAAGTAAATGGATCGGAAAATGTTAATTCTTGATAAGCGCGAGAAACGCCGATATTCAAACTTGTTTTAGCTAAAACACCCTGTTGATTTGCCCAAATAAATTCGGTGCTACCTCCGCCAATATCCATGATGACTCCTGCTTCTTGAAAATCATAAAACCAAGAAACTCCTTGGTAAATTAAGTGCGCTTCTTGGTCACCTGAAATGACATGTATTTCGATGTTTCCTAGCTCTTTTAAGGCTTGTACAAATTCAGCTTGATTTCGAGCACCCCGAATGGCAGAAGTTCCAAATGCCTGGATCTGATCTACTTTCCATGCATCACATTGATTGATAAATGCACGAACTGTATCAATTCCACGTAGAAATGCATCCGGAGCAATTTCACCTTTGTGAACGCCTCCCATTCCGAGTGCAACGCCTACTTTTGTGGAGAATAAAACGTCGAAATCTTTCTCTCTAACTTCCGCAATGAGTAAATTGAACGTATTCGTCCCCAAATCAATGATTGCTTTTCGCATGTTATTGTGCTTTTCGAAGCCATTGAATTAATTGATAAAAACTCAGGCGATGCCCTTGATGCAAAATTCCATTCTTGTAAATTCGTCCTGCCATCCATAATGTAATGGCTGTTGATAGGGCAAGAAATAAGATGGAAAACAAAAGCTGATAGGCCGTTCCCTCTGGATAACCTTGCGCTAGTTTGACCATGCAACTGACAGGAGAAGTAAAAGGGATAAATGAAAACCAGGTGTTCAGTTCACTCGTTGGATAGTACATCGCATAATATCCTGCATACAAACCAAGTGCAAGCAAACCAATTAATGGAAATACAAATTGTTGCCCATCGCTTTCGGATCCTGCTGACGCACCCAAAGCAGCAAAAAAGGAACCATAAAACAAATAACCCAAGACAAAAAACAAAACAAAAAAGCCCAACATACTTCCAAATTGAATGCGTTCATAAACCAATTCAACAAATTCATTGTATGCCTTTGAGCTTAACATGCTTTCTTTCAGTGTTTGGTTTTTGAATTCTTCGGTCATTTGACTCATATCCCAATTGGATGCATCCAACATATCAGGGAAAAGTGTTTCACGCATGGCATACAAACCAAGTGCAATTACCCCAACCCAAATAGCAAATTGAACAAAAGCCGCAAAGCCTATTCCGAGAATTTTGCCAAGCATCAATTCACGTGGTTTAACAGAAGCAAGTATTACTTCTACAATTCGGTTGGATTTTTCGCGAGTTATGCTACGTAAAATAGTCATGCCAAAAGTGAAGATAAAAAGCAAAATCACTGCGCCGAAAAAGAATCCAACCCATCCACTCAAATCAGATGCTTCATCACGTGGATCATATACATTTCGAAATGCCAAATTTATAGGTTGCTTTAATTCACGAAATTTCGCTACACTCAGATCTGTAAATTGTTCCACCATGACTTCTTCCAAACGGCGCTCAAATTGATATTGAACCCGAATAGACATTAAAAAAGAAGGTTTTTCTCTATAAAAAAGAAAACCTGTTTTGTTGTTCAACACTTTTTCGTTTACTTCGAGTAAGGCATCGTATTGTTGATAGCGCATTCCCTTAGCAAAATCATCATGTTCGATGTAATCATTTGCAAAATCATACGTGATTTGAACGTCTTCTTTTGCCATGATTTTATTTCCCATTATTCCCGCAGGATCGGCAATCAAAACACGCCAATGCGTTTGGTTTTTTCCTCCTAAAGCAAATAACAAATAAATCAAGCCCAAAACAACAAGTGGACCTAAAATGGCTAAAACCAAAAAAGAACGAGATCGAATGCGTTCTTTCCATTCTCTCATGGCGATAATTCCCGTATTTCTCATGGTTGTACAGTTTTTTCGGTAACTTCTTGTATGAAAATGTCTTGCATACTTGGTTGCACTTCCCAAGCTGCTTCTATTTCAATTTGACCAATCAGTGTTTGAAGCAAGTCATTGAATTTGTTTTGACCTCGCATGCGAACATAGGCTACGTAGCGATTATCGCCCAATTCTTCTTGTTCTACAAGCTCAAAACCTGTCCACAAAGCGGTGACAAACGCAATCATTGTTCCTCGAAAACGAACGGCATAACGGCCATCTGTTTTTCCTGCTTTAATTTCAGAAACGCGTCCCTCTAAGATTTTATTGGAATGATGAATCAAGACAACACGGTCACATAATTCTTCAACACTTTTCATGTTATGGCTTGATACCATAACTGCTTTTCCTTGGCGACGGAATTCCTTGATTTCTTTTTGAATCAACTCAACATTGATTGGGTCAAAACCACTAAATGGCTCATCTAAAATCAGCAAAGAAGGATCATGTAAAACTGCGCAAATAAATTGTACTTTCTGCGCCATTCCTTTGGATAATTCTTCAATTCGCTTTTTTTTCCAATCGGCAATTTGAAATTTTTCCATCCATATATCCAAGCTTTTACGAACATCTGAAGTGGATAGCCCGCGAAGTTTTCCCAGGAAAAGAGCGTGATCTTCAACGGTCATTGTACGGTACAGACCACGTTCTTCAGGTAAATAGCCAAAATCAATTAAATGGCGCTCTTGTAAAACGGAATTTCGATACCGAATCACACCTCGATCGGGTTCCAAAATTTGATTGATAATGCGGATCAAGGTTGTTTTTCCTGCACCATTTGGCCCAAGTAAACCTAAGATTTCGCCTTCTCGTATTTCCATAGAAATATCGTTTAAGGCAAGTTTTTGCTTAAACGACTTCGAAACCGCTTCAATTTGCAACATAGTCTTTTTCTTGCTTTGTGGTAAAAATAAGGAAAAGTATGAAAATGAGAGTTTGCTCGTTCGGATGATATCAATTAAATGTGAATAAACATCCTTTTTTCTTGTAAAAATTATTTTGGAACGGATGGTTTTTCCCACCGATAAACGCGTTTGTAAAGAAATAATAATGCTGGATAAATCAATCCTAAAGTAATCCATATTTCCCAGCCGAGTTGTGGTTTGGTATAATCCATAAACAATGCGTCTGTTTGAAATACTTGCCAATTATTGGTCAAAATCAAGGTTCCAAAAATATTGTTTACGGCATGATAGCCCATCGACAGTTCGAGACCTTGGTCTTTCCAGGCTAAAATTCCCAGAAAAATTCCTGATCCAACATAATAAACGAGAAGGAGTGAGCCTAATTTTTTTACTTCTGGATTTGCTCCGTGCAATAATCCAAAAAGCATCCCAGATAAAATAATCACAAGCCATTTCTTCTTGAAAAGTGTACTGAAACCTTGTAAGAAATAACCTCTAAAAAGGGCTTCTTCGAATGTTGTTTGAAGGGGAACAATGAAAATTGCCACAATAAAAAGAGATAAAAATGATTCGGGATGCCAATTCCAACGAATATCTGCTCCACTCCAAATGCTCAGTGCCAGCAGAAAAACTTGAATCAAGCCCCAAATTCCAAAGGAAAAGAAGAACCGTTTCCAGTCAAAATTAGCTCGAGCCGAAAAAAGCGATAGTATTGGTCGGCGGTGAACATATTTGATGCAAAAAATCAAGGCAAGTAATGCTAATGCAAATGGAAATAACTGATAAGCTAAGTAGTTATTTTTACCGAGTAATTCAATGATTTCAACTTCTGATAAACTCGTGTCTTCAAGCGAAATTCCCACTTTTGATAATGCAATCGCAAAGGGAATTTGTCCCAATCCCAATAAAGTAGAAATCGTTAATGAAAAAGTAATCACATAATGTATCCACGAACTTTTCCCGTTTTTTCCTGCATCCAAGTAATCCATGTTGCGAAGTTATCAGAAAAGAATGAAATTCATCGGTTTTCACTCAAATCCCTTAAAATCGGAAGGACATTGATAACGTCGTTTGTTTCGTTTTCGGTTCTGGATTCCTTTGAATAACTTTTGATTGTCCCAGTCAAAAATCAACGATAATTCATGTGTACCTATTGATGCACTGCGAAGTCTAGACAAGGTCAAATCAAAACTATAGGTGACACGCATGGTGTTTAATTTGGAAAGTGGCACATTCATTCCCAAGGAAGCGATGAACGAATCATAGCTGTTTCCAGTCATTAAAAAGGTGCGATTTCGCAACCAAAATCCAGCTACAAAAGGCTTGTTTACGATGTATGCTCCAACGGTAAAAGTTTGAAATTGATTTTGCCGTTCAAAAATGATGGCTGGAGTATAAATCAAATCACCAATCAATAAATTGGCACTGGCATGAAGGTTGAATTTGATCGGTAAATGATACGAATCACCTAAAAGGGCATCTTTCGGCTGTGTTAAATGATGCGCAGCTCCACCAAATGTAATGGTGTACGTACGAATTGCATTGCTTGATTTTTTTCTTTTTTTGTTGAATCGGACTGCGAATCCAGAACCAAAGTCAGCAAAAGTTGCGGTATTAAACGCTGGAGGAATAAAAGCAGAGGTGTATACATTTCCAAATACTTCATCGTAGTTGTCTGAAAAAGTAAAACGACTCCAATCGACTGATTTTGTAACTAGTCCTCCTGAAAATCCAACTTGGAAAACCAAATTTCGATTTTCGACCAAACGATAGGCGTAATAGAGATTGGCACCTGTTGTTCGAAGTCTTCCTTCACCAGCTACATCTGTATATGCAAGTGCTCCAACACTGACTTTATTGATTGCTTCCGCTTCAAACGATGCAGATGAGGTATTGAATTTTCCTGGAATAGGAGTCCACAAACTGCGGGAATTGATTCGAAGTGTAAATCCATTATTGATGGCTGTCATTCCCGGATTATAGTAAACGGGATTGTTATAAAACTGTGAAAAGTTTGGATCTTGCGACCAAGCGACTGTCGATATCAAGATTCCCATTATAAATGCAAATTGTTTCATGATTTATCGAATAACAGTTACAGTTCCAGATTTTTTATACACTCCTTGTTCGTACTCTTTTCCTTCCCAAGCTCGGGTATCCAAGAAGGTTGCATTAACCTTCCAAACGTATGCATCTTGTTGAACAGGTGCACCATTGAATGTAGCATCCCAAGCTTCGGTTGGTCTTCCATCGGCATCAAGTGCGGTTGAAGTCCAAATTAGATTTCCCCAATCGTCATAAATCAGTATTTCATAGGTTTTTAGTCCAACACCTTTTGGTAAGAAATGACTCACTTCGAAAGAAGGATGTCCTGGATAAACGGCATTGGGAACAAATAAACCACTAAAGAAAGCAACTTGAACAATTTGTGTGATTGAATCCACACAACCGAATTCATTAGAAGCAATTAATGTGGCTTCAAATTCACCATATTGTCGGTATCGTTCAATTGGATTTTCTTCGGTTGAAAAACTACCATTTCCAAAATACCATTGATACGAATTTGCATTGATCGATGTATTGGTAAACTCCACTGTTCCACTTAATGGATCTGGATTTTGAATGTTTACATAATCAAAACCTGCAATCGGAGTTGGGTGTACTTCCACTCCTGGATTTAAAATTACTACGTCTGTACAACCTCCTGCGCCAAAGATGGTCAGTTGGATAGGGTAATTTCCAGCAAAACCATAGGTGTGATTAATGCTCGTACCATTCACTGTGGTTCCATCTCCCAATTGCCATACTAGGGAATCAGCAAACGTACTTGTGGAAGTAAATGTTACACTTTCTCCGACACAAATGGTATCATCTGAAACGACAAATGAAGCTTGTGGAGTAGGATAGACCGTAAATGTTTGTGTGTAAGTATCCGTACATCCGTAAAGGTTGCTTGCAGTAAGTGAAATGGTATATGTACCAGGGATGGTGTAAGTGGTTGTTTGATTGGTTAATGTCGAAGTTGTTCCATTGCCAAAATTCCATTGATAATTCGTTGCTCCTGTTGATTGGTTGTTTGTATTTAATGTAACCGGTGCAAAACATGGATCCGTAGAATTGTATGTAAACAAAGCATCTGGTAAAGGATGAGCAGTGATGATTTGTGTTAAAGAATCTCTGCAACCATTCGCGTTTTCAACCAAAAGTTCGACAGCAAAAGTTCCAGCTTGCGTATATGTGTGTGAAGGATCGTTAGCAATACTGGAATTTCCGTCTCCAAAATCCCAACTCTGATAAGTTACATTCGCACCCGTTTGATTGAAAGAAACAGTCAATGGAATACAACCCGATATCGGTGTTGCTACAAAATCAGGTTCTGGATTGACACTCACCAAAACGGGTTTCGTTATGGTTGCAGTACAGCCATTTGTTGTACTTGTTCCAGTCATGGTTACTGCATAGGTTCCACTTTGTGGATAGGCATGTGAAGGATTGGTCAATGTTGATGAATTTCCATCTCCAAAATCCCAACTGACTCCAGCTAAATTTTGGGATAAATTCGTGAATAAAAATGTTTCATTGATACAAACCGAATCGGGTGCAAAAACAAAATCAACACTAGGTGACGGAGCAACTTGGATTTGAACAGTTGCCGTATCAAAGCTACATCCATCGTTGACAAATAATTGTACTTCATATGTTCCAGCTTGCGTAAAGGTGTGGGTTGGACTGTAAGCAACGGATGTGTTTCCATCATCAAAATCCCAACTTGAAACGTTTGCACCTGTTGAAAATTGGGTGAAATTAACAGTCAAAGGAATACAACCCGATGTAATATTGGTATTAAAAAATGCATTCACTTGATTTGGTAAAACAGTGATGGTATGATAAGCGGTATCCGAACCACATTCATTCTCAACGATCAATTGTATGGTGTAAGTTGTATCTTCCAATCCAGTTGTGAATGTGTGATTCAACAGTGCATTCGGATCATTGGATGTTGTACCGTCTCCAAAATTCCAAGTAACTTGATCTGGTAAGCCCAAACTGTTATTGGCAAATTCGACCGTAAATGGTGAACATCCAATATCCAGATTCGTTCCAAAAATAGCTGTTGGACTAGGCATCGCGATGACAGTCTGTGTGGCTTGCGTTGTTCCACAGAAATTCGTCACTGCTAATGTAATTTGATAACTTGTATCAGCCAAAACTCCTTGGTTGTAGGTTTGATTTCCAGGGTTTTGTTGCGTACTTGTTTGACCATTGCCAAAATTCCATGCATAACTCAAACCAATACCTGTTGATTGGTTGGTAAAATTGACCAAAACAGGCGCACAACTAGAATCTGGGGTAAGACTGAATGAGGTAAATGGTGGTTCCCGCAATTCGATTGTTTGCTCGATAGAATCTTGACAACCAAATGCTGTTGTTACAATCAATTGAATATCAAAGAATCCTGTTTGTGAATAGGTGTGATTTGGACTTTCTAATACAGAAGTTGTTCCATCTCCTAAATTCCAAGTAAATGACTGACCTAGGGTAGACGTATTTGTAAATGAAGTTGCTGTTCCAATGCAAGCAACTGATGGAGTAGTGAAATTCACAACAGGAAGTGGATGGACAATACTTTCCAAGGTATCTCGGTTCACACATCCCGTTATTGGATGCGTGTATGTGTATACAATTTCATGATTTCCTACTGTAGCAATGGCTGGATTGAATGTTCCGTTTGTCGGTTGTGTGATTCCTGTTCCAGACCATATACCAATGGATGGAAGTCCGGTAAAATTGAAAGTTGGTTCTGATACACAAAAATCAGCATCGTTGCCAGCTTGAACTACAGGAAGTGGATGAACAATCATTTCCATGGTATCACGTGTTAAGCATGTTCCTGCTCCAACGGAATATACGAGTTCAAATGTTCCATCCTGAATCGGATCGAAAACGCCACTTGGTGTGATGTTTGTTCCAGACCAAATACCATTGAGTGGTTGTCCATTAAGGATTATGGGATTATCTCCAATACATGCTTCCAAATCAGGTCCTGCTAGTGTTTGTGCAGCATCGACAATCGTTATGACTTTGCTGTCCGTTGCTTGACAACCAGTTCCGAGTGAAAATGTATAATTTACGGTGAAATTTCCAATTCCATTTGGAGTGAAAATTCCGGATGAGGTAATGTTACTTCCTGACCAATTACCGCCTGTTGGAGAGCCGATGAATGCAACTGGAACAGGTTGGTTACACAAAATGGTGTCATTTCCAGCTGAAGGATTTGGCAAAGGATTTACAAGGATGTTTCTATTGTCTGTATTGGTACAACCTGTTGTTGGGTTTGTATAGGTGTATGTAATCGTGTGTGTGCCAACTCCTGCTGAAGAAGGTGTAAACGAATTCCCCGAAACTCCCGTTCCTGACCATGCACCTCCCGCTGGAGTACCAGTCAATGTGATTGCAGGTGCATCGAAGCAAATTTCATTGTCTGTCCCTGCATCTACCGTGGGAAGAGGGTGAACAGTTACTTCTACTAGATCTGTCGTCAAACATGTTCCTGTTCCAAATGAATAAGTGAGTGTCACTGTACCAACTGTTTGTGGATCAAAAATTCCTTGTGGTGAAACTTGCGAACCAGACCATGTTCCGTTGTTTGGAGTTCCAGTTAAATTGATCGAAGAAGCATCAATACAAATTCCAAAATCATTTCCTGCATTTGCTTGTGTTGGATTGACTACTTCGATTGAAAGCGTATCTGTGTTGGTACATGAATTTGACCCAGTGAATGTGTAAACCACTTCAAAAACACCTACTTGACTGGGCGTGAATTGACCACTCGAATTGGTAATTCCAGTTCCTGACCAAGTACCTCCGATTGGTGAGCCAACGATCGTGGCAGCAATAGGCTGATTACATAATGTCATGTCATTTCCCGCACTAACATTCGGAATGGGTAAAACTTGAATCGTTTTGGTTGTTGAATTATCACATAAAGTAATTGGATCTTGATACGAATAAGTCAAAATATGGGTTCCCACTCCTGCCAAAGTAGGATTAAATACACCAGATGAACTGACTGCTGTTCCAGACCAAGAACCACCAGCGGGAGTTGCTGTTAGTTGCTCATTTTCTGCATTTAAACAAATCGAAATGGCAGGGCCGGCTTGTAAAACAGGTAGCGGATGAACCACCATTTCGAGTGTGTCTTTTGATAAACAAGTTCCAGCACCAACTGTATAAATTAATTCAAAAGTACCAGCAATCGTTGGGTCAAAAAGACCAGATGGATTCATTCCTGGCCCCGACCATGTACCACCAATTGGAAGCCCTGAAAATTGCACATTCGCTCCATCTATACAAACAGAGGAATCATTTCCGGCCTCTGCTAAAGTTGCTGCACCAACTGTGATGTTTATCGTGTCACGATCTATACATCCTTGAGGGGAAGTAACTGTGTAAACAATTTCAAAAACCCCATCTACTGAAGGTAAAAATGTTCCATTTGAATTGGTAATTCCGGTTCCTGTCCAAGATCCTCCGACTGGTGTCCCGCTCAAATTTTCGGGAATCGGTTGGTTACACAAAAACAAATCGCTTCCGGCTTGTGCATTGGGTACTTGGAAAACAGTGACTTGTACTTGATCTGAATTCAAACAACCAGTAGTTCCTGATGTTACTTCATAGTTTAATGTGTAATTTCCTGGCGTAAGTGAATTAGGATTGAAATTTGTTCCTGAAACTCCAGATCCAGACCATGTTCCACCACTTGGACTTGCAGACAACGTAATAGGGTCAGCATTTTGGCACAAAGAAAAATCAGATCCAGCATTCACCGTTGGTATGGATTGAACAACGGCTAAAAGTGTATCTCTTGTTAAGCAAGTTCCATTTCCAAATGAATATACCAGTGGAAAAGTTCCTGTAATACTTGGATCAAATATTCCAGTTGAACTAACGCCTATTCCCGACCAAGTACCACCAACAGGTTGACCTGTTAATTGAACATTGGGCGCATTTGCACAAATAGTTGTGTCATTTCCTGCTATGGCAGAAGTTGGGTTGATAACTGTGATAATCTTATTGTCTGTATTGCTGCAACCATTTGGATGAGTATACGAATACGAAACAGTAAAATTTCCAGTTTCACTTGGTGTAAACTGCCCACTAGGATTGGTAATTCCTGTCCCAGACCAAGTTCCTCCTGCTGGACTTCCCGTTAAAGTTACCGCTACAGGTTGATTACAAACAGATTCGTCAGCTCCAGCTTGAACATTGGGTGGTGCCAACACGGTAATGGTTACATTGTCTGTATTGCTACATCCTGTTGTTGGGCTTGTGAAATTATAGGTTACTTGCGTGTTTCCGGGTGATAAAGAGGAGGGATTGAATGTATTTCCAGTAACTCCATTTCCAGACCATGTTCCACCAGCGGGTGTTCCTGTAAGTGAAATTGGCGTTCCATTTTGACAAATCGATTGATTCGTTCCAGCATCAACAGTTGGACTTGGATTAACTGTAACTTGAACTGTTTGAGCAACAGCAGAGCAACCATTGTTTGTAACGATAACAGAATAAGTTCCTGAATTGGATGTTGTACTGTTGGTAATCGTTGGATTGGTTGAACTACTTGAAAATCCGTTAGGACCAGACCACTGATAGGTGTTCCCTGCTGAATGGGTTACTGAAAAAGGAATATTCTGACCAGCACAAATGGAACTTGGTGCGCTTGGATTAACATTCGAAGGTATGGGTTTAACCAACAAGCTTGTTTGTGCGTTTGCTGATCCGCATTGATTACTAACTTGCAGAGCAACGGTAAATGTACCATCGTTGGCAAATGTGATACTTCCCGGTGAAACAGCAGAACTTGTTGCGGGTGATCCACCTGTAAATGTCCAAGAATACGTATCAATCGGTTCGTAGCAATTGTTTGTAATTGCGCTTGGTGTTGTTGTGCTTCCTTCGCAAATAGCTGAAAGTGAATTTAGTGAAACTTGAGGAGGGCCTTGAACCAATACGTTTCGATTCGCATAAAAAGTTCCACATGAGTTTGTTAAAGCCAAACGAATGGTGTACGATCCAGGTGCATTGAATTGAAAGGCAGGTTCTAAACTGTTTGCATTTGTCCCATTGGCAAAACTCCAAGTTCCGCTTGATGGTGTGCAAGAACTACCATTAAACAAAACGGTCCAATTTCGAGTTACTTGACAGGTGTTTGATAAATCAGATGTATTTGTTGTAGTTGTAATAAAACCCACACAAGCAGTATCTTGACTCAATAGGAAGTTAGGAGTCGGTGGATTTTCAACACAAATTGTTTTTGTTACTGTATCATTTCCACAAACATTTCTAGTTATAACACTTATCGAATAGGTTCCAGGTTGATTGTAATTGACGTTTAGAATTGTTGATCCCCAAGTGTTTGGGTTGTTGGTTGGAGTAGGGTTACCAAGTGATCCTGAAACTACAGTCCATCCTGATGCAGGAGAAATGGTCCAATTACTACGTGTAATAGTGTTACATTGAAGATTGCTACCAACTTCGATTCCGTTTTGTGAAGTATTTTGAAAAGTTGCTGTTGTATTTGTACAAATGCGCGTTGAAGGAGAAATTGTAAAATCAGCTTCTGGTTTTTTGGAAATGGTGATTGGTTCCACAGTCGATTCAGAAAATCCACACGGATTCTCTGCTCGAACTCGAATGTAATACGAATTAGGATTGTTAGCTCCAGTTGCACCACACGATGATTCGACAAATGTATGTACATACGAAGTGGGTGGAGGGTGATTATACGTTTGGTTTGGTTGACCTGTGTTGGATGAAACAATATAAATGGTTCCAGGTGCATTGTTATTGGTTCCTGTTATGGGAAATGTTAAATCGTACGGAGTACATAGATTGATTGTATTACCAGGATTCCCAATACCTACGGCTGGATTTCCTCCATTGTAAACGTCAAAACTTTCACTGCTAACACATCCGTTTGAACCGGTAACTGAACTCGTCAAACTAAAATATCCTAATGTTGAATATGTATGTGTAATCCCACTATTTGGAAATGAAGCACCACTAAAATTCGGACTACCATCACCCCAAGATATTTGGTAGTTGGTGTTTGTAGAAACGGTTGTAGAAGTGTTTTCTAGCAATAAATCAAATGATTGATTACCACAGTTTACAAAAGCAGTTGCTGAAGTATAATCAAAAACAGCAGGGTCAGGTGCTTGGTTTACAACCACTTCTTGTGTAGTAATATTGCTGACACAACCCAATGCGTTTGTTACAGTTAAGACAACATCAAAAGTATCAGTAGAAATACCATACGAAGTAAATGAATGAATTGGGTTTACTTGATTCGAAGTTGTTCCATCACCAAAGTTCCATGAATATGTATTTCCGATACCAGGAGATGTGTTCGCAAAATTAACAGGTAAACCAGCACATTGATTATTTCCTGTGAAAGTAAAACTAGCAGTTGGTTTGGGAGAATAAGTTACAGTTACAAAATCGGTAGCAGTACATGAGGAATCGGCATCATAAATAGTTACTGAATAGGTGGTAGTGGATGTTGGGTTGGCAGTTGGATTCGAACAGTTGGTGCACGAAAGTCCATTCGTTGGCATCCAAGAATAGGTATAAGGCGCTGTTCCACCAGTTGCAGTTGGACTTCCTCCTAAAGTTACACCATTTCCACCTTGGCAAACAACTTGGTCGGGACCCGCATTTGCAGTACATTGTGAAAATCCTGTTTTTTCAGCGAACAGGGATATGATGAAAATCAAAAATAGTTTGATTTTATTTGGCATTTGGCATTATTCCTTTTGTTTAATGTGCAAAGGTCTGTATTTTTAACTGAAATACACTACGTAATTTGTCGTATTTTACATAGAATTCATACAATTAATCTCTTTTTAATACTTAATTTGATTGTCTTTTTTTGCATCAATCTCACTGAAATCAACACAAATGAAAGGTTGTTTTTGTTCGATGAACGAAATATTTTATTCGATAAAAAAACTGCTTTAATGTGATAAAAAAATTTTTTCTTTCAATTTTTTCTTTCAATTTGACGATTTTCGACCTGATTTTTACTTCTTTCTGTTCAAATTCAAACAAAGCAATGACTCAATCTGTTTATCATTGGAAAAACAGGAAATTTGTCGTAAGTTTGTCGTAATATTTCATGCTATGAAGGAAATAAATATCGAAGAATTAAATCGTCGTTTTCAAGCGAAAATCGATGCTGATATCAAAATTGAACCCAATGATTGGATGCCGGATGCTTACCGGAAAACCCTCATCCGTCAGATTTCGCAACATGCTCACTCTGAAATCGTTGGTATGCTTCCTGAAGGAAACTGGATTACGCGTGCTCCAAATTTGAGAAGAAAAGCTGTTTTGTTAGCGAAGGTACAAGACGAAGCAGGACATGGTTTGTATTTATATTCAGCTGCCGAAACACTAGGTGCTGACAGAGAAGAAACCATTGATGATTTGCACTCGGGTAAAGCAAAGTATTCTTCCATTTTTAATTACCCAACACTCACTTGGGCAGACATGGGAACGATTGGTTGGTTGGTTGATGGTGCTGCCATCATGAATCAAGTCCCTCTTTGTCGTTGCTCTTACGGTCCGTATGCTCGAGCAATGGTGCGTGTTTGTAAGGAAGAGTCTTTTCACCAACGTCAAGGTTTTGAAATCATAGCTCATTTGGCTCAAGGTACTCCCGAGCAAAAAGCAATGGCTCAAGATTCATTAAATCGTTGGTGGTGGCCTGCTTTGATGATGTTTGGACCAAGTGATGCTGATTCTAAGCACTCCGCTCAATCCATGCAATGGAAAATCAAACGTCAATCCAATGACGAACTTCGTCAACAATTTGTTGATATTACTGTTCCTCAAGCGGAAATGATTGGGTTAACCATTCCAGACAAAGATTTGAAGTGGAACGAAGAAAGAAAACACTACGATTTTGGTGAAATTAACTGGGAAGAATTCAATCAAGTTGTTTCTGGAAATGGTCCTTGCAACAAAGAAAGAGTGGATGCACGTAAAAAAGCAAAAGAGAATGGAATGTGGGTTCGTGAAGCTGCTTTGGCTTTCGCGGAAAAACGCAAAAACCGCAAGAAAGCCTCTTAATTTTGACTATTAATCAAACAAAATGAATAAAAAAGAATGGCCGCTTTGGGAAGTTTTTATCCGAAGCAAGCAAGGATTGAGTCACAAGCATGTTGGTAGCCTTCGTGCTGCAGATGCAGAGATGGCAATCGAAAATGCACGCGATGTTTACACACGTCGCAGTGAAGGTATTAGCATTTGGGTAATCGAGTCAAAACAAATTACCGCTTCCGATCCAAAAGAAGCGGATGCTTTGTTTGAACCTGCTGATTCTAAAGTGTATCGTCATCCTACTTTTTATGACGTTCCAGACGGAATCTCTCACATGTAATTTTGGATAGTTCTACATTTTTTAGTAGTTTAGGGCTCGAACAGATTACATAAATTATGAATAACAGAAGAACTTTTATCAAGTCGCTAGGACTGATGGGTGCTAGCGCGCTTGTGTCTGATTCCCTTGTAGGGCAGATAACTTCCGATGATGTAGAACAAGCAAAAGAGAAAAATGGGAAAATAAAAATTTCCATTCTACAAACAACCGATGTGCATTGTCAAACACGATCACACGATGAACTTTTTTGGGAAAACAATCAAATCACTTTCCGAAAAACAGGAGGGTACGCTAAAATCAAAACGTATTTAACCGAATTCAAAAAGAAGAACAAACATGTTTTTACTTTGGATTCTGGTGATATGTTTCAAGGAAGCGAATTATCCGTTATAACAACAGGAGAAGCTTTTGTCCCCATTTTAAATGAACTTGGATACGACCTGTATCTTCCTGGCAATTGGGAAGTAGTGTACGGTAAAAAAAGCATGCAACATCTTCTGGGTTCACTACACGCCCCTAAAATTTGTGCTAATATGTACCATGATTTAGGTGATGGAAAACGAGGAGAATTGATTTTCCCTCCCTACCACATTTGGCATGTAGCTGGAATCAAAATTGGCTTTTTAGGTTACACAGATCATTTGGTACCACTTCGTCAGTCACCGATTTACAGCAAAGGAATTATTTACACAAACCCGGAAGATAACTTAGCTCATTATGTGGATGTTTTGAAAAACCAAGAAAAGTGTGCATACATTTTGATGGTTTCGCATTGTGGTCTCTCACAGCAAATTGCATTAGCAAATAATCCTGATGCTCAAGGAATTGATTATATTTTGGGTGGTGATACGCACGAACGTGTTCGTAAACCAATACAATGTACGTACACCAAAGTAGTGGAGCCTGGAGCTTTTGGATCTTTTGTCGGTAAGTTGGATCTTGAAATTGAAAATGGACAAGTGGTTTCTGATTCGTATGTATTGGTTGAAATAAAAGATTCGTTAACAGATGATAAATCAATGGCCAAGTTGGTTGATCGAATGGAACACGAATTTCAACCTTCTATTCAAGAAGTAATTGGCTATAGCACCATTCCTTTGTATCGTTATTTTGTGATTGAAAACACAATTGATACATTGATCTTGAGTGCTTTGCACGAAAAATTCCCAGAGGTTGACATTGTTCTTTCCAATGGATTCCGTTTCTGTCCGCCAAAATCAACTCCGGATGCATCTGGAAATATTCCAATTACAAATGGCTATTTGTTTGATATGCTTCCTGTAGATTCAACAGCTCGCAAAGGAAATGTAACTGGTTTGCAATTGAAAAATTGGCTTGAAAAAGAACTTAACAATGTTTTTTCTGAAAATGCACACGAGCGTTTCGGAGGATGGGTTGTTAAATTCAAAGGAATGAAAATTACGTTTCATGCATTTGGAAAAATGGGAGAACGTGTACAATCCATCGAAATCAATGGTCAAGTTTTGGATGAAAATAAAGTTTACTCTATTTTAGCCTGCGAAAGAGAGGGAGATCCCGATGATATGCTCTGCCGTATGCGAAAAGTACAAAACACAAAAAACACCCCTTTCACACTTCATACCGTGTTGAAAGATTATTTAAAGAAAAATTCACCCGTCACTCCAACTCCTGAGAAAAATGCGGTAGCGCTCGATGCTCCTGCCACTTTGTTGACTCAGGTAACTGGCGTTGATTATCAATTTACATAATTCATGAATACAAATCTTTACTCATACACACTTCGTATTGCCGATGATAGTTTAATTCTCGGTCAACGCATTAGCGAATGGTGTGGTCATGGTCCTATTTTGGAAGAAGACATCGCATTGACAAATATTGCTTTGGATCTGATTGGTCAAGCTACCAATTTGTTTGAATATGCTGCTTCACAACGAACGGATGGCAAATCAGCGGATGATTTAGCTTTCTTACGTTTTGACAGAGAATACACGAATTTACTCTTGGTTGAACAAGATAATGGAGACTTTGGAAAAACCATTACACGTCAATTTTTCTTCGATGCGTTCCGAAAACTTTTTTGGGAAGAATTGATGAAGAGTAAAGATGCACAACTTGCTTCAATTGCTGAAAAATCTTTGAAAGAAACAAAGTATCACCTGAAACATTCATCGGAATGGATGATTCGTTTAGGTGATGGAACGGAAGAATCACACAACCGTGTTCAAGAATCGGTGAATGATCTTTGGAGATTTACAGATGAATTGTTTTTCATGGATGAACTTGATTCATCCTTAATTCAAGAAGGAATTGCAGTTGATTTGGAAACATTGAAACCAGCTTGGAATCAATATGTAAAGGATGTTCTTACGGAAGCAACACTGGAAATTCCAGCCAATCCATGGCAGCAAAAAGGAGGTAGAACAGGTATGCATACCGAGCATTTGGGTTATTTGTTGGCAGAAATGCAATACATGCAACGTGCTTATCCAGGGATGCAATGGTAACCAAGGAACAGATATGGAATTGGTTGGAGGAAGTTTCTGATCCGGAAGTCCCTGTTTTGACAATTGTTGATTTGGGGATTGTTCGATCTGTTGAACTCGATGATACAGGAAATTCTTGTATCATAACGATCACTCCAACATACAGCGGTTGTCCTGCGATGCAAGTGATTGAGAAAGGGATTCAAGAAGTGCTTGGAGATAAAATTGCGGTTCAAATCGAAACCACGCTTTCTCCAGCATGGACCACAGACTGGCTATCAGAAAATGGAAAACAGAAACTCCGTGAATACGGTATTGCTCCACCCGAAAATGAAGTTGACAAAAGTGTATTGTTTGCCGAACCAACGGTTGTGCCTTGTCCTTTGTGTAAATCAAAAGATACCAAAATGGTCAGCCAATTCGGAAGCACAGCATGCAAAGCTCATTACCAATGCAACGTTTGTTTAGAGCCTTTCGATTACTTTAAATGTTTGCGATAGACTTTCTTCGAAAAGAGAAAATAATCATTGAATCCTCCGGCAGTTTGTTGGGGGATTTTTTTAAAAATAGTTTCTAACTTGATGGATTCAAATTCAGGTAGTTTTGTGATTGAATTAATTTGATTTTCTGAAAATACTATCTTTGATAAGTTGGAGAAAACGATAAATAAAGTTTACGCATGTATCCTTTAAAAATGTCACGGAATGTTTGTTTAAAATGTATGAGTATATGTTACTGAGGGATACCCTTTTAGAGAAACTGAAGAAAACGAGAAAAAAGTTAGTGAAATGAATTCAGAAATAATCATATATCAAACAGAAGACGGTAAAACTAAAATCCAAACCCGTTTAGAAAATGAAACCGTTTGGCTCAATCAGGAGCAAATGGCAGAGCTTTTTCAAAGAGATAGAACCGTGATTACCAAGCATATTGGCAATATTTTCAAAGAGGGCGAATTGGAAGAAAAAAGTAATGTGCAAAATTTGCACATTAGTAGTTCAGACAAACCAGTAAAGTTTTACAGCCTTGATGTAATTATTTCTGTTGGCTATAGAGTGAAGTCGCACAGAGGTACACAATTCCGTATTTGGGCAACACAGCGATTGAGAGAATACATTGTAAAAGGCTTTGCAATGAATGACGAGCTATTGAAAGAAGCAGGTGGAGGTAATTATTTTGATGAATTATTGGCTCGCATCAGAGATATACGTTCGTCCGAAAAAGTATTTTGGCGTAAAGTACTTGACATTTACGCAACAAGTATAGATTATGACGGTAAAGCTGAAATCTCTCTTCTATTCTTTAAAACAGTACAAAACAAAATGCATTGGGCAGCACACGGACAAACCGCAGCCGAAACCATTTATAAACGCATTGATGCTAATAAACCTAATTTAGGTTTGACCAATTTTAAAGGCGAAAAGCCAACAAAAAAAGAAATAGAAGTAGCCAAAAACTATCTGAATGAAAAAGAATTAGAGGTACTCAATAGAATGGTTACGGCTTATTTGGAATTAGCAGAATTGCAAGCTCTGAACAGAAAACCAATGTATATGAAAGATTGGATAAACCGTTTGGACGACTTTTTAACAATGACGGGAAGTGAAATATTAACCAATGCAGGAAGTATAAGCCATCATAAAGCATTAGATAAAGCTCATAAAGAGTATGAAAAATTCAAAGAGCAAACAAAAAATGAGCTTTCAAAAGTAGAAGAAGACTTTATAAAACAGATTGAAACTACTGCCAAAAAATTAAAGAAATAGACAACGCCAATTTTAGTACACGTAACATACGACCAAACAGGAAAACACCAAATAGAAGATAGATTCATTATCAATTGAAATTTGGCCGAATTATCTTTTTGTCAAGGTTCAGTTTAAAACAAAAAAACTGTCCACAAAAGCAGACAGTTTTTAAATATTTTGAAAAAATAAAAACTTATTTATCCAACCAAACTCCCATTTTACAGAACTTTTCGATACGTTGTTCGATGCGGTCTTCCGCAGGGATTTGCTTTAATTCTGCAATGTAATTTTTGATGTGATCTTTCACACTTTGGAAGATTTCTTCGTGATTGCGGTGTGCACCATTAATTGGCTCAGCAATGACATCGTCAACCAATCCATTCTTCTTCATGTCGATGGAAGTCAATTTCAATGCATCTGCTGCCGTTTCTTTGTAATCCCATGAACGCCAAAGGATAGAAGAACATGATTCCGGAGAAATTACCGAATACCACGTGTTTTCTAACATCACCACTTTGTCACCTACACCAATTCCCAATGCGCCTCCAGATGCACCCTCACCAATGATGATACAAATAACAGGAACTTTCAAGCGCATCATTTCATAAATGTTACGAGCGATCGCTTCTCCTTGTCCACGTTCTTCTGCTTCCAAACCTGGATATGCACCAGGAGTATCAATGAAAGTAACAATCGGTTTATTGAATTTCTCAGCCAAACGCATTAAGCGCAGAGCCTTGCGGTATCCTTCTGGGTTGGCCATACCAAAGTTTCGGTATTGGCGCATTTTGGTGTTAATTCCCTTTTGTTGGCCGATAAACATCACCGATTGGTCATCAATCATACCGAATCCACCAACCATGGCTTTGTCATCTTTCACATTGCGGTCACCATGCAATTCTTGGAACGTACCATTCGAAATGGCATTGATATACGCCAACGTATACGGTCTGTCAGGATGACGAGACAATTGAACGCGTTGCCAAGGAGTCAATCCAGAGAAAATTTCTTTTGTCTTTTCAGATAATTTTTTCTCCAAAGAAACGATGGTTTCACTCATGTCTACCTCAGAAGTTTCGCCAATCTTACGTGTTTGTTCGATTTGCTCTTCTAATGCTTTGATGGGTTCTTCAAATTCTAAATAAGTTGCCATACATCTAATTTTCGGTGGCGAAAGTTACGAAAATACTTCACTTCTTGTACCTTTGTTTTATGATATTATTTCCACCAGCGAAGATAAACTTGGGTTTGAACGTCACAGATAAACGTACGGATGGCTATCACAACCTTGAAACGATCATGTTTCAGATTCCATTTCAAGACATTTTGGAGATTGTGCCTTCCCATGAATTTGTTTTCACACAAAGTGGGCTTACCATTGCTGGAGAGAGCGACGATAATTTATGTGTTCGCGCCTATCAATTGATTCAACATCGTTGGAAGATTGATCCCGTAAACATTCATTTGCATAAATTAATTCCCATGGGAGCAGGAATGGGTGGCGGTTCTGCAGATGCGACCTATGTTTTGAAAGGTTTAAATATCCTTTTTTCGTTGGGAATCGATACACAAACACTACAAAGTCTTGCCTTGGAACTAGGCAGTGATTGTCCTTTGTTTGTGGAAGAAAAGCCGCAATTTGCTCAAGGTAGAGGGGAAATTTTGTCTCCAATTCATGTTGATTTAACAGGAAAACAGTTGTTGGTGATCAATCTTGGAATTCATGTGAGTACTCAATTGGCATTTTCAAAAATTCAACCTAAAAAACCAAGTTTATCGATTCCAGAGATTGTCCAAAAACCAATCGAAATGTGGAAAGAAAGTTTAGTCAATGATTTCGAAACAGGTGTCTTTTCAGCTTATCCAATCTTAGAAGAGGTGAAAAAGAAGATGTATCAAGAAGGTGCTGTTTATGCTTCGATGACGGGAAGTGGATCAACTATTTTCGGAATTTTTGATGAGGTCGTTTCGTTTGATTTTTTTCCGCAAGCGCAAATCCAAAAATGGATTAGTTTATAAAAAACAACAAGGCTGACACACGTTTCTTGCCAACCTTGTTGTTTTAAGAATTGAACTTAGCTTAAAAACCCAATTTTTCTTTCCATTTCAAGGCAAATTGTTTTTCACCATCCATGCGGATTTGTGTGTTTGCATCGAATAAATTTAATTCAGATTGTTTGCCATTTTTAGCATGAAACACCATAGATAATCGGGTAACTCGTTCACTGATGTCTTTTAGTTCGAGAATTGAACACGATTGAACATCTGTTAGTTCAACGACCTCTTCCGAAGGGTTTTCATCGAATCGCATGAAGAACAAACGAGTTTTTGTAGCATCTACACCAAGCATGATTTTAAACATATTCTCGGATTCTGAAATGCTTGATTGATGTTTGGCGGCAAGTGCATTCAGTGCGAGTGTTCGCTTTTTTTCTTCTTTTTTTCGACTCATGCGAATCAACAACATAGGAAAAACGGCAAGAGCCAAAACAAGTAATCCTGTAACAAGGGAAAAAGTATCCATTTCAATATTTTTTTAAGTAATTTTCTAATTTTCAGTGGGTTTACGTTGTGTCATTCGAAATGCTATTGCATGACGAAACACTCGATTAGGCGGCTAATCCAGATTTTTGAAATTAGAAATGCTTACCAAAAATAATGTTTGGGATATAAAATTTGTGCTAGAAAAGACGAAAGTCTACCTCCTGTTTCTGCGGAAGTTAAACGATCACCAAGGATTGAATCGTCCAAGAAAACAATTTTCCACAAGGATGAAATGGAAAAATCAACCACAAAGTAAGGAACACTTTCTTGTACAATCGAAATCAAGGTCGAAGAGGAAGAAGAAACATGAAGTTCTACCTTTTCCTTTTTCGATTGAATTGAATGAGCTTGAAATTTAGTTGGAGTTTGAATAGATCCGAAAGATTGCCATGCAACTTGAAATACAAGTAACAACACAATAAACGCGCTGCTTAAAATGGATTGATATGTTTTCTCTTTTTGCATGAAATCATGGCAAATGTATTCGAATATTACAATTACGAGTGTAAATAAATCGTTATTTTTTGATTTGGATGAAAATATAAAAGAGTAAACTCAAAAAAATACGTACATTTGAACAACAAAACCTATGCACTTTTGCACATTCTCTTAATTTGACCCAAAAAATTGAAATATACATGAAGTGGTTGCTTTTGCTTATTGGATTTTGCTGGATTTTGCCTACTCAGGCACAATTGCTTTCAGGACCCATTTTACAAGAAAACAGAAAGTTACTTTCAAAATCTGATTTTCAAATTCAAGGCAATTACGAAGGACACATGGTATTTGAAATCGCAGTGAATCGGGAAGGGGTAGTTACTTCTGAAAGATTACTTGGTGATCAATCCTCTTTTGTTTCAACGCCTGCCACAATTCAAGCAAAAAACTTACTCAAGAAACTTTCGTTTCAACCGGGAACAATTTATCCTGCTTTTCATCACGTAACGGTGCGAGTAAATTTCAAAAAAGTCGCATCAAATCAATAAAAACACTAGAAACTTGTTAATTTTGACACCCAATTCGAATACAATGGAATACAATACGCAACGTCCACACATGATTTTACCGGAATATGGTCGCAATGTGCAAAATATGATCGCTTTTGCAATGACCATCGAAGACCGCGAAGAGCGTAATAAAGCAGCGCGCGCAATCATCGAAGTCATGGGGCAGTTGAATCCACATTTGCGCGATGTAGACGATTTCAAGCATAAATTGTGGACACATTTATTTGTGATGTCTGACTTTAAATTGGAAGTTGATTCTCCTTATGAAACACCAAGTCAAGAGGTTTTAAATGAAAAGCCTCAATTGATGGAATATCCAAAAAGCAAAATTAAATACGGTCACTATGGAAAATACACCGAGAAAATTTTGCGTGAAACAGTAAATGAATCTGATGAAAAAACCAAAGAGTATTTGAAAAATACCATGGCTAATTTCATGAAAAAGCAATTTTTGGCTTACAACAATGATACAGTTGAAAACCATGTGATTGCGCAACAGTTAGCTGAACTTTCGAATGGAGAATTACGATTAGACAATCCTGATAACTTAATGAATACCAATCAGATATTGAAATCATTTGGTATTTCACCAAACAAAAGAAAAAAAGTTACGGCTAACAACCAACAAAACAACAATAACAACAACGGAGGAAAGAAAAAATTCAAGAAAAAATATTAATCCATGGCATCTTTCGAAATTCACGGTGGTAAACCACTCAAAGGAGAATTAACTCCACAAGGAGCTAAAAACGAAGCACTTCAAATTTTGTGTGCAGTTTTACTTACTCCAGAAAAAGTGACGATTTCCAATATTCCAGATATTATAGATGTTAATAAGTTGATCAACTTGTTACAAGTAATGGGGGTGAAAACCGAAAAAGTGGAAAAAGGAACCTTTATTTTTCAAGCAAAAGATATTGATTTAGCTTACTTGGAATCAGAAGATTTCAAAAAGCGTGCTGCTTCTTTGCGTGGTTCAATTATGATTGTTGGTCCGCTTTTGGCTCGTTTCGGAAAAGGATACATTCCTAAACCAGGTGGAGACAAAATTGGTCGCCGTCGTTTGGATACCCATTTTGAAGGATTTGCAAAATTAGGTGCCGCTTTTAATTACGATGCTGGAGAACATTTTTATTCGGTTGAAGCAAAAGAATTAACAGGGACATATATTCACTTAGATGAAGCATCTGTTACAGGTACGGCGAATGTTTTAATGGCGGCTGTATTAGCAAAAGGGAAAACGACTATTTACAACGCAGCATGTGAACCCTATTTACAGCAATTATGTAAAATGTTGAATTCCATGGGGGCTAAAATTGATGGAATTGGTTCGAACATGTTGCACATCGAAGGTGTAGATGCTTTGGGAGGATGCTTTCATCGAATTTTACCGGATATGATTGAAATTGGATCGTTTATTGGTTTAGCCGCAATGACTCAATCCGAAATCACCATCAAAGATGTGAGTTACGAAAACCTTGGTATCATTCCCCAAGTATTCCAAAAATTAGGAATTAAATTGGAACGACGAGGAGACGATATTTTTGTTCCTGCACAAGAAAGTTATGAAATTGACACATTTATCGATGGTTCTATCTTGACAATTGCAGATGCACCTTGGCCAGGATTTACCCCTGATTTGCTTTCTATTATTTTAGTTGTGGCCACACAAGCTAAAGGAAGCGTATTGATTCACCAAAAAATGTTTGAATCGCGCTTATTTTTCGTTGACAAATTGATCGATATGGGAGCACAAATTATTTTATGTGATCCACACCGAGCAACTGTTATTGGGTTAAACCGTCAACATACACTGAAAGGAATTTCAATGACTTCCCCAGATATTCGTGCAGGAGTTTCATTGTTAATTGCTGCACTTTCAGCAAAAGGGAAAAGCGTCATCCATAACATAGAACAAATCGATCGTGGTTACCAAGATATTGACATTCGACTTAATAATTTAGGAGCAGATATACGTAGAATAGGATAATGAAACAAAAGATTTCCAAAACGCTATCTACTGAGGTAGCGTTTTTTGTTTTCATATTTTTATTCTGACAATTCTGACAAAATTACCTGTTTCCACCCAATAAGTTTATCAATAACACCAAAAATATGACAGCTTGGCGAAAAAATAGAATTGGCAATATCTTTGCTAATATCAGTAAAAAAGCAGGAATTATGTCAGAAGAAACAAATACAAACGAAGAACAACTTCAAGATCAACAAGCAGAAGAAACAACCAATCAAACGGAACAGGAAGTTAGTGCAGAACCAACTCCCGAAGAAAAGTATGCAGAATTGAATGATAAATTCTTACGCTTGTATTCTGAATTTGATAACTACCGCAAGCGAACGAATAAGGAAAAAGTTGAATTGATTGGTACAGCAAGTGCGGGTGTAATGAAAGATTTACTCCCTGTTTTAGATGATTTTGAACGCGCAATTTCAAACAATGATCAATTGGAAGATATGCAAGCTCTGAAAGAAGGTTTTCAATTGATTTTTTCCAAATTCAAAAATATCCTTGAACAAAAAGGATTGAAAGCGATGGATTGCAAAGGTGGAACATTTGATAGTGAATTACACGAAGCAATTGCAAACATCCCTGCACCAACGGAAGATTTAAAAGGAAAAATCGTCGACGACGTCGAAAAAGGATATTACCTCAATGAGAAAGTAATTCGTTACGCAAAAGTAGTTGTAGGTCAATAAGAACAGAGCAATGAGTCAGAAAAGAGATTATTACGAAGTACTTGGAGTTGCCAAAAATGCTTCCGAAGCAGAAATTAAAAAGGCATACCGAAAGTTGGCATTGAAGTATCACCCGGATAAAAATCCAGACGATAAAGAAGCGGAGGAAAAATTCAAAGAAGCTGCTGAAGCGTATGAGGTTTTGAGTGACGGACAAAAACGTTCCCGTTATGATCAATATGGACATGCTGGAATGGGCGGAGCTGGTGGATTCGGCGGTGGCGGAATGAACATGGATGATATATTCAGCCAATTTGGTGATATTTTCGGTGGTGCATTTGGCGGATCTTTCGGTGGAAGCCGTGGAGGTGGAGGTTCTCGTTCTGTACGAGGTACCAATTTGCGGGTTAAAATGAAACTGACTTTAGAAGAAATTGCTGAAGGTGTTAAGAAAAAAATCAAAGTCAATAAATTAGTTAATGCGGAGGGCGTTACCTATAAAACGTGTCAAACGTGTAACGGATCTGGACGAATTACACGCGTTGCACAAACTTTTTTAGGAGCCATGCAAACGCAATCTACTTGTCCTGCTTGTCAAGGTGCTGGTAAAATGATTGATAAAAAACCAGCGGATGCAGATAACAATGGTTTGAAACGTCAAGAGGAAGTAATTGAAATTGACATCCCTGCTGGAGTAGAGGAGGGAATGCAGTTGAGCGTGACTGGAAAAGGGAATGCTGGACCTTTTAACGGAGTTCCGGGAGATTTGATTGTTGTTATCGAAGAAGTACCTCACGATCACTTACGTAGAGATGGTGAAAACCTCCACTACGAAGCATTCGTAAACTTTGTTGATGCCGTTTTAGGTGAAAGCATTGAAGTACCAACGGTAAATGGAAAAGCGAAAATCAAAGTTGAACCAGGAACGCAAAGTGGTAAAATGCTTCGTCTGAAAGGGAAAGGTTTACCAAGTATTCAAGGATATGGAACAGGAGATTTATTTGTTCACATCAATATTTGGACGCCAACTAAGGTTTCCAAAGAAGAAAAGGAGCTTTTAGAAAAACTGCGGAATAGTGAAAACTTTGTTCCTAAAATGGATGGGAGTGAAAAAGGCTTCTTTCAACGGGTAAAAGATATGTTTAATTCTTAAAAAAAAGGAAGCGAAAGCTTCCTTTTTTTTGGTATATGTTCTTCTATTTTTCTAAATCAAAGCAATTTATCAATCAACTGATCCATGCTGTATCCTTCCGCTTCTGCTTTGTAATTACGAACAATACGATGGCGAAGTATGGGTTTGGCAACCGCTTTCACATCTTCGATATCAGGAGAAAATTTCCCACGCAACAATGCATGACATTTAGCTCCGATGATGAGGTTTTGTGAAGCACGAGGTCCAGCACCCCAACTGATAAAATCTTTGGTAATTTGTGGTGCAAATTCACTTTGATATCTCGTTTTTCCGACCAATTTCACTGCATATTCCATTACATTTTCAGGAACTGGAACTTTGCGAACAAGTTCTTGGTATTTGATGATGTCATCAGCGGTTAAAACTTGATTCAATTGGATAGCAGTGTCCGAAGTCGTAGCTTTGACGATCGCCATTTCTTCTTCAAAACTGGGATAATCAACCCAAATATTGAACATAAAACGATCTAATTGCGCTTCAGGCAAGGGATAGGTTCCTTCTTGCTCAATCGGGTTTTGTGTTGCCAAAACAAAGAAAGGAGCAGGTAATTTGTAAGTTTGTCCAGCTGCAGTAACTGATTTCTCTTGCATTGCTTCCAATAATGCTGACTGCGTTTTTGGAGGTGTTCGGTTGATTTCGTCTGCTAAAACAATGTTGTGAAACAAAGGACCTTTGATAAACTTGAATTGTCGATTTTCATCCAAAATTTCAGAACCAATAATGTCTGAAGGCATCAAATCGGGTGTAAATTGGATTCGATTAAAGCTTAATCCCAAAGTTTGAGCAATGGTGTTGACTAACAATGTTTTTGCCAACCCTGGTACCCCAACTAGTAAAACGTGACCACGTGAAAAAATCGAAATTAATACCTGATCAACGACTTCTTCTTGTCCAACAATTACTTGGTGAATTTCCTTCTTAAGCGCCTCGTAGTGCGCAACCATTTGTTTTACTGCTTCAACGTCTGACATGTTTTCTTATAGATTATTGTTCCAGTTGTTTCTAAATGTACATGATTTGAAATCCTCATCAATGCGAATATACGCATTTTGGATTTTAGATTCTGTCCATTTTTTTAAAGTCTTTTGTTTTTTGTCATTTTCTGCTGCCCGCTGAATCAAGGAATAATCATCGGTCATATTTGCTTTGTGTGGACTCGTTCTGTCCATCAATCGTACAATACGAATTCCTTGTTTTCGTTCCATGTAGTCAAAATAAAGCGAAGGAGCTGAAATATCCCCTTTGTTTAATGCATCGGTTAACAAGTAAATTTGCTGATCCACATCGTTCAAATTTTCCATGCTCCACGTTTGCTCTCCTGTAATGGGATTGGTAATAATTCCACGATTTTGTTTCGTATTTACATCATCTGAATAAGTCAAAACAGCTTCTTCCCAAGTAATCTCATTTGCCTTTAATTTTTTATAACATTCTTCGATTTTTTTACTCGCATTATTTAAACTTTCAGGGCTAAACTCAGGAACCATCAAAATGTGTCGGCAAACATAATCATCCCCTTTTCGTTCAATCAATTGCATGATATGGTAACCATAATCTGTCTCGAAAATCGGGCTCACTTCACCTGGTTTCAAACTAAATGCAGTTGCTTCAAATTGCGGAACCATCATTCCGCGTGTGGCACGAATCAAACCTCCATCTTTGGCACTTCCAGGATCTTGTGAGTGGATTCGAGCTTGTGTTTCAAAACTTTTCCCACGGAGAATTAAATTCAAAACATCGTTTAATTCATCGTAGGTACGTTTTTTGTCTTCATTCGTTACTTCAGGATATGCTACAATTTGCTGAAAACTTAATTGAGAACTAATCAACGGAATACTGTCAGCAGGGATACTTTTAAAAAAAGCTTCGATTTCTTTCGGTGTGACAGTTACAGTTTCCGTAATTCGGCGTTCCATTTCTTCCGAAAGGAGTCTTTTTCGAATCAAAGGGCGAAATTCAATTTTGATTTGCGTAGCCGTTTTACCATAAAATGCTTCCATTTTCTCCCGACCGCCAATTTGATTTTCAATAACACGTAATCGGTTTTCCATTTCAGCATCCACTTGTGCATCTGGAATTACAATACTGTCAAGTTCAGCCTGATTTAACAAGAGGTTTTGAAACATCAATTCTTCTAGAATTTCACATTCACTTTGTTGCCCTTCTAAAGTCATTCCCGCTTGTTTAGCTTGAATTTTTTGTGCTTCGATGTCAGACTTTAAAATGATGTTTTCACCAATTTGCGCCACAATTTTGTCAGCCACAATTTTTTGTGCGTGAGCCACAGAGTTTAAGTAGAAAACAGTGAATAGAAGGAAACTTAATAAATGTGTTTTTTTCATGATGGGGAATTAATGGTGTAAAGATGCGAAAAGGAATGATTTAGAAAGGTTTACTTTAGAAAAATTAACAGGATAATGAAATGTCAATTTTTGAAAATGGATGAATTAAATCAAAAAGTGAAAAGGGAATCTAAAAAGACCCCCTTTCTTTTTTTCATTATTTTAAATTGTATAATACGTCGGTATTCACTTTTATTGGGTGTTTGCGACCAATCTCATCCAACCAATCTTTTTCCAATTGAGTCTGATAGTCTGAAGTAATGATTCCTTTTGCTTCGTTCAATTCTTTTACGCCTGCTGGAATAATTTCACTTACCTTGATTACGTAAAACTTACCATTTACTTCATAGATATCATTCACCCCTTTTTTGAAAGTTCTACCTTTTAAGAAATCGGTATTATTTACCTCAAATTTATTGGTACGAACTTTCAAGTTAAGTTCTGATTCTTTGTTGATTTTTTCCAACACATGTTTTGAATTGATGGTGTCGTTTTTGATCATTTTTTGAACTTGCTTAGCAATATCCATGTTGTAACACTCGTATACCATCGCGTCAATGCGTTCTTCCCAACGGTAATTGTTTTTGTTTTTATCGTAGAAAGCTTTCAAACCAACGGTATCTTTAGAAGCTTTGCTCCACACTTTATCCGTCATGATTTCATATAAAAGAATTCCGTCGTGGTATTCTTGCATCAAAGCTCTAAAGTCTGCATGTTTTTCTTCTAATTTGCTATCCTCATAGTTGATTACTGTTTGTTTCACCCAATTGGTATATTGCGTGTTTACAAGTGTTTTTGCATCTGTTTTTTTAGCCGATTTGAAATTTGAAGTCAAATAGGAAGCAAATTGTTTTTGGGTATAATTTTTACCATCTAAGCTAAACAATACTTTATCTGATTTCAATTTATCAGCATTCCATTTCCCCTGGTAATACGTTGAATCTAAGTTCGAAGTAAACCATTTGATGTTTTTCTTGCTTAGATCTTTGTAGTTGTATTCTTTTTTCAATTTAGCAACAAAAGAATCTTGCGTGATTTTAGAGCGTTCGTCTCGGTTTACTTTGTTTTGCAATTCTTTTTTCATTTCGTCATACGATGCCAAGCCTTTCCACTCAACGCGTTTAATGATGTGCCAACCGTAAACTGTTTGAACGGGCTCAGAAATATCGCCGTCTTTTTTCAACGCAAAAGCTGTTTCTTCAAACTCAGGAACCATTCGAGTTGTTGTTCCTGTTCCAAAGTTAGGTAATACTCCACCTTTTTGGTTAGATCCTGGATCATCAGAGTGCAAACCAACCAATTCTTCAAAATTTCCACCTGCTTTTAATAAATCAGAAATTTCAAATATCTTTTTACGTGCATTTTCACGATCCTCGTCTGTATCGGCTTTCGTAAAAGCAATCATGATGTGAGCCGCTTTCATGGTTCCTCTTGCCGGACGCTCATCGTATACTTTTAAGATATGATAACCAAAGCGCGTGCGAACCACATTAGAAATTTGTCCTACTGGAGTGTTGTAAGCCGCTTCTTCAAAAGGGAAAACCATTTGAAAGGCAGTAAAATAACCTAAGTCTCCACTGTTTTGAGCTGCAGAAGGATCTTCAGAGCTAGATTTTGCCAATTTTTGGAAATCTTCTCCGTTTTCAACTCTTTTTTTCAATGCTAAAATCTTGTTGTACGCTTTCAACGTATCAGCTGGAGCTGCATTTTCCTCCACTTTAATTAAAATGTGAGAGGCACGGATTTCTTTTTTTGTTCTTTCGTAAGCTTGTTTCACCAACGATTCATTGGTTTCATTGTCTACCAAATAAGGTTGTGCTAACGTTTTGCGGTAGCCATCCAATTCGCGTTTCAATTTCGGAACAGTATCATAGCCTAAAGCTTCGGCTTCCGCCACTTTCAATTTAAACTTTTTAAACAATTCCATGTATTCATCCATGGATTGCTTATCGAATTTTGGATCATTGTTGTTCTTGAGATAAATCTGTAAAAATTCGGATTTCGTCACTGGTTTCCCATCGATTTCCATCACCACCGGATCAGTTTGACCAAACAAGTGCATGGAAGCTACAAGTCCAAGTACCAAAAGCAAATTTTTCTTCATGGGTCTGTCTATTTATGATTTTAGCCCAAAAGTACAGTTTTGATTGAAATATCGGGTGATTTTCACAATTATTTAGGACTTGAATTGCAAAAAAGTAGATTAATTTCCATAGGATGTTTCTATTTTCTTCAAAGAGGAACGAACGCGAAACAAAAAATCCCAAGTAAGAAGATTTTGTCTAACTTGGGATTGACTTGAAATAAATGATTTCTTATTTGATCGAATAATTCGGAGCTTCTCTTGAAATGGTTACATCGTGTGGATGAGATTCACGCATTCCTGCTGATGTAATTCGAACAAACTCTGCTCCTTGTAAATCAGAAATAGTTGCAGCACCGCAATATCCCATTCCCGCTCGAAGTCCACCAACGATTTGATATACAACTTCTACCAAATTTCCTTTGTATGGAACACGACCAGAGATTCCTTCAGGTACTAATTTTTTTACATCATCTTCAGCATCTTGGAAGTAGCGATCTTTCGAGCCTTTTTGCATTGCTTCCAATGACCCCATTCCACGGTATGCTTTGAATTTTCTTCCTTCGTAAATAATCGTTTCACCAGGTGATTCTTCCACGCCTGCAAACATGGACCCGATCATAACAGTATCGGCACCTGCAGCAATTGCTTTCACAATATCTCCTGTGTAACGAATTCCACCATCAGCAATAATTGGAACTCCGGTTCCTTCTAAAG
>CAYRMV010000012.1:30926-42996 GCA_964425255.1 uncultured Flavobacteriales bacterium | reverse complement strand
CGTTCATGACACGATCGTTCAGCAACTTCCGGGAGATACTATTTTTCAAGTAACGACGCGCATTCTGATCGATACCGTTTTTCTAAGTGTTCAACCACAAATTGCTACGCAACGCATGCTTGAAGCGCCAAAAAATCTTTATATCCCGTTAAAAGATGCCTATTCGAACGTTTCCAGTGTTTCATTGAAAGACGAGAAAAATAAGATTTCCCTTCCCGAAATGGTATTTAGTTTGGGTGATTAATCCTTATTTTGATGTGGGATTCGGATGAAATATGCCGTTCCATAGTTGGAGTCCAATTCCAACGTAGCACCGATTAGTTTCAAGCGATTTTGAATGTTGTTTAATCCCAACCCTTTTTTGATTTGATCTCCATCAAAACCAACTCCATCGTCTTCGTACAAGAAAATCAACACGCCATTCTTAATCAGTAAACTAACCGAAACGTGTTTGGCTTTAGCATGTTTTAAGGTGTTGTTAATCAATTCTTGAGAAATCCGAAAAAGGTTCATTTCAATGGTGTCATCAAAGCGAAGATTTTCATCCATGTACACAAAATCGAACTCAATCTGATGGGGTTTCAAACTTCGTTCAAGTGTTTCTTTTAAGGTCTCGATTAATCCAGCTTCTTTCAAAGCGGGAGGCATCATTTGATATGATAAGTTTCGCACTTCATTTGTGATTCGATCTAGGTTTTCAGTGGTTTTTTTATCTTCTGAAGATGGATCCAAACCGAGTTTCAAGGCCGCCAATTCTTGTACAATACCATCATGGAGCTCTCGCGCAATGCGGGTACGTTCTTTTTCTTCCGTTTCTAAAATAGCATCAAACAATTCTTTGGCTTTGCGTTTTTCTGTTCGGGTCCGTTGCCGTTGTTGATACATGTAATAAACGAAAAAGCCCAACGTGGAAACCAAAACCAACAGAAGTATAATCCACTTCATGGTTGACTGTTGTTTTTCTGAAAAATAAAGTGCCTCCCGATCTCGTTTGCTTTTGATTTCAGCAATTTTTTTCTCTTTTTCAATGAGGCGTGTTTTGTACTTAATTTCGGCATCCGAAGAAGCTTCTGCCATTTGTTCTTCAAACAATTTTGCTCGAATTGTATACGCTTCTTGGGTTTTTTCGAGCGCTTGCTTATAGTCGCCTTGATCTTTTAAAATAGTGGCATAATGCATCAAGGTAGCCATCAAACCGTGTTTGTCATCGATTTTCCGTTCGATCGTCAATGCTTCATCCATCGAGTGAATCGCTTTGGTTTTGTTGCCTGTCTTGTTAAACGAAACCGCTTGGAAAACCAAAGATGAAGCTAACACAACAGAATCGTTGTTTCTTCGACAATTTTCGATCAAATCATCAAACACAGCTAGAGCTTTTTTATGAAAACCAAGACTGCTGTAATTGGTCCCCAACAAGCGAAGAGCAAGTAAATTTTGTTGGGATAAATCTTCTCCTAATCGCCGATTTATTTCGATCGAAGTTCGCAATGCTTTTTCGGCTTCTTTGTTTTGTTTTTCTTCGATAAACATAGCACCCAAATTGGAAAGAACATGTGCCTTAAGTCGATCCAATCCTTTTTTGTCGGCAATTTCAATGGCTTGTTGGTAGTTTAAAATGGCTTGTTTTCGATTTGATAAATAATAGTGTGATGAACCTTTTAATTTATACATGTATGCCAACACGCTGTCTTGTTTCAATTCAGCAGCTAGCTCAATTCCTTTGTTGGTATGAATTAATGCGGAATCATATTTGGTCAGATAAATGTAACGGTAATTGATTCGTTTTAAAAATTGAAGTTCATCTTCTTTGGTCCATAATTTTGCTGTTCCTCGGAGACGTAAAAGTTTGTTTTTAGCCAACTCATGATCTTGAATGGAATCAATTATTGACCATTGTTTTTGAACTTGAACAGAGGATAATTGTGCATAGGTTTGTTGCTGTGTAAACAACATGCTTACGAGACAAATAACGTGTAGTAGTATTTTCATACAGTGTGAATTAGTGATCTCTATTCAACACAAATGTAACTCAATTTTCAAATTGACAAAGAACTCGTTTCTGTTTTCTTAGAAAAGAAACAAAAATCTCTTTTATCCTTCGTTTTTTCTCTTCCAAGAACGTATCGCTTGACCAACTCGATCCATCCATTTTGGACCTTCTGGAATATCATCACCCAACAAATATCCATAAGCAGTGAGCGAAGGAATGTGATCAAAAACAACTTTCAATATTGCTAAAATCGGTAAGGCAAGAAACATTCCCCCAACTCCAGCCAGAGCACCACCAAAAATCACGGCCAACATGGATGCCAAAGCGTTGATACTTACTTTTGAACCTACAATTTTTGGGATTAAAATGTTGTTGTCGATAAATTGAACGATTGCTGTAACGGCAACAACCCCAATGAGCAAAGTTAAATCCGTTGATCCAACTAAGGTGAGTAACAAACTTACGATCGTTGCTACTAAAATTCCGATGTAGGGAATTAAATTAAGTAAGGCAGTAAGTAGTCCTAAAAAGACAAAATATTTCACGCCAATCAACCACATTCCAAAGCCTGTCATAAGGGCTACAATGATCATTTCGATGAGTAGTCCACCGATGTAACTTCGAATAACATCATTGATATTCACCAAAATTTCGTGAACAGTGGCTTGTCGATTGTGAGAAGCTAAGCGATGGAAAAACTGCACAAACAAACGACGATACATCAAAATCAGAAAAGTATAAATTGGTACTAACACGAAATTCATCAGTAATTCAGTAAGCGAACTGAGCGATTGAACTGATTTGGGTAAAATTCCTTGGGAAGAATGAACGGTGTTTTTGAGCAAATTTTCTTGTTCTTGCCACGAAAGCTGAAAAGTAGCTTGTATCCAAGCTTGTACATTCACCCAATGCGTTTGCAAGTTTTGTGTGATTTCCGGTAAATCTTTGAAAAACGATGCGATTTGTGCACTCATCAGCAGTACAATTCCACCTAACAAACCAAAAAACAAAAGTAAACTCAATGTAACAGCGAGCAAATTTGGAAATAGCAAACGTTGAGATAAAAAACGCACCAAAGGCAAGATTAAAACAGCCAATAGAAACCCGAGAATCAAGGGGATTAATATTCCTTGGGCGAGGTAAACAAACCAGATGGAAAGGGCAATAATGATCATCGCTCCAGTGGCTTTTGTCGTTTTTGTTTCTTGCATAGATTCTCGAATTTGAAGGAAAGATAAGGAAGTTAAACGAAAAGTGAATTTATCCAAAGCAAAATCACAATTTTTAACGCTTAGTTGAACTTGGCTTAAATTCTACCAAACAAAAAAACCTCCGCCAATCGACGAAGGTTTTGATGCGAGTGATTATTAAAAACGGCACAATTATTAACCACTACATGTATGTGCCTTTCGTATTTTGTTTTATTCTACCCAGAACACAAGTGCTTTCAACGAATAAGTTCTGCAATTGTTCCAATTGTATTTTATCAGAGATAAAACGTAGGTCTTATCGACCTACCCAGAACACATTTTGCTTTGCAGAATATCTTCTGATGCTCTGACAAGCATTCTATTTCTTCGAAATAGGTAGAAATTTTTCAAATTTCTACCCAGAACACATTTCACATGAATCGGGATTGTCTAGGGAGCATGCGATGGCAGCTTGTTGTTCTTCCAATGTTTTCATCGACGTTTGATTCACCACTTCGGGTTGTGCTGTGATGTTTTTATCCACAGTAAACTTGATGGCATCGGTAGCAGCTTTTGTACGCAAGTAGTACATTCCTGTTTTCAATCCTTTTTTCCATCCGTAGAAGTGCATCGATGTCAATTTACCGAAGTTTGCATTCTCCATGAAAATGTTCAACGATTGTGATTGACAAATGTATGCCCCACGGTCTGCTGCTTGTTCAATGATTGCTTTTTGAGAAATTTCCCAAGCCGTTTTATACAATTCTTTGATGTGAGCAGGAATTTCAGGGATATTTTGAACTGAACCATTAGAAGCCATCAATTTTTGACGCATTTCTTTCGTCCACAAACCTTCTTTCACCAAGTCTTTCAATAAGTGTTTGTTCACAATGATGAACTCACCTGAAAGTACACGTCTTGTATAAATATTCGATGTATATGGTTCAAAACATTCGTTGTTTCCTAGAATTTGTGCTGTTGAAGCAGTTGGCATTGGAGCAAGTAACAAGGAGTTACGCACACCATGTGTTTTCACTTCTTCTTTCAATACATCCCATTCCCAACGATTGCTTGGAGTTACATTCCACATATCGAACTGGAAAATCCCTTTCGACGTTGGCGAACCAGCAAACGTTTCGTAAGGACCTTCCACTTTAGCCAAATCTTTCGAAGCTGTCATTGCAGCGTAATAGATTGTTTCAAAAATTTCACTGTTCAATCTACGTGCTTCTTCCGATTCGAATGGATAACGCATCAAAATAAATGCATCCGCCAAACCTTGAACTCCTAAACCAATTGGACGGTGACGCATGTTTGAGTTGCGTGCTTCTTCTACTGGATAGTAGTTTCCATCAATGATGCGGTTCAAGTTGATTGTTGCTTGATACGTTACTTCAAATAACTTATTGTGGTCAAATGTTCCTTCTTCAGTCACGTATTTAGGCAAAGCTAACGAAGCTAAGTTACATACGGCAACCTCATCGGGAGCTGTGTATTCAATAATTTCTGTACACAAGTTGGAAGACTTGATTGTACCCAAGTTTTGTTGGTTAGATTTTGCGTTTGCAGCATCTTTGTACAACATGTATGGTGTACCCGTTTCGATTTGAGATTCCATGATTTTGAACCACAAATCTTGTGCTTTGATTGTTTTTCTTCCTTTTCCTTCCGCTTCGTATTTTTCATACAATGCTTCAAATTCAGCACTGTGTGTATCCGACAAACCAGGACACTCATGCGGACACATCAAGGTCCAATCAGCATTTGCTTCTACACGTTTCATGAACAAATCTGGAATCCACAAAGCATAGAATAAGTCACGAGCACGTTGTTCTTCTTTTCCATGGTTTTTCTTCAAATCCAAGAAATCGAATACATCTGCATGCCATGGTTCGATGTACATCGCAAAAGATCCCTTGCGTTTTCCACCACCTTGATCTACATAACGAGCCGTGTCATTGAACACACGCAACATCGGAACAATTCCATTGGAAGTACCGTTTGTTCCTTTGATGTATGATCCTGTTGCACGGATGTTGTGAATAGCCAATCCAATTCCTCCAGCCGACTGTGAAATCTGAGCGCAAGATTTCAATGTGTCGTAGATTCCTTCGATGCTGTCTTCTTTCATGGTTAACAAGAAACAAGAAGACATTTGTGGTTTTGGTGTACCTGCATTGAACAACGTAGGAGTTGCGTGGGTAAACCAACCTTCTGACATCAAATTGTACGTTTTGATTGCTGCTTGAATGTCGTTTTTGTGAATACCGATTGCAACGCGCATCAACATTTGTTGTGGACGTTCAACGATTTTTCCATTCAACTTCAACAAGTAAGAACGAGTTAACGTTTTGAATCCGAAATAATCATAGCGGAAATCACGGTCGTAAATGATACTAGAATCTAGTACTTCACGGTTATTTTGAATAATTTCAATTACATCATCTGCCAACAAAGCTGCATTTTCGCCTGTTTTTGGATCGATGTAGTTGTATAAATCTTCCATCACGTCGGAGAACGATTTTTTCGTCTCTTTGTGCAAATTGGAAACCGCAATACGCGATGCCAACAAAGCATAATCGGGATGGTCAATGGTTTTCGCTGCGGCCGTTTCAGCAGCTAAATTGTCCAATTCCGATGTGGTTACTCCATCGTAAATCCCTTCGATTACCTTCATGGCAACCAATTCAGGAGTTACAAGTGGATCCAAGCCATAACACATCTTGATGATGCGCGCTGTGATTTTGTCGAATTTCACAGCTTCTTTTCTTCCGTCTCTTTTAATTACATACATGTGCGCTCGTTTTGTTATAGTGGTTTTTAAAAATCTTCGTCCAAGGAGAATCCTTGATCTTCTTTAGCAGACATTACTCCTGCTTTTTGGTATTCAGCTACTCGCTTTTCAAAGAAATTGGTTTTTCCTTGAATCGATATCATATCCATGAAATCGAATGGATTGGATGCGTTGTACACTTTTTCGTTTCCTAGTTCTACCAACAAACGGTCAGCAACAAACTCGATGTATTGTGACATCAAATCGCTGTTCATTCCGATTAATTTCACTGGCAACGCATCCAAAATAAATTCTTTCTCGATTTCTACAGCATGCGTGATGATTTCTTGAATTTGCTCTTTTGGCAACTTGTTCACAACGTGGTTGTTGTAAAGCAAACATGCGAAATCACAGTGCAAACCTTCATCGCGTGAAATCAACTCATTGGAGAAGGAAAGTCCAGGCATCAGTCCACGTTTTTTCAGCCAAAAAATCGAACAAAATGAACCAGAGAAGAAAATTCCTTCTACCGCTGCGAAAGCAACTAGTCGTTCAGCAAAACTTCCATCTTCAATCCAACGCAAAGCCCAATCCGCCTTTTTGCGAACACAATCTAAGGTGTCAATTGCGTTGAAAAGGTAATTTTTTTCTGCGGTGTCTTTGATGTACGTATCGATCAACAACGAGTACGTTTCAGAGTGAATGTTTTCAATAGCAACTTGGAAACCGTAGAAAAATTTTGCTTCTGTGTACTGAACTTCTGACAAGAAATTTTCAGCCAAATTCTCGTTGACAATTCCGTCCGACGCAGCAAAAAATGCTAAAATGTGTTTGATAAAATGCTTCTCGTTGTCATTCAATTTTGTTTCCCAATCAATCAAATCTGGTGACAAATCGATTTCTTCAGCAGTCCAGAAACTAGCTTCTGCACGTTTGTAGAATGACCAAATGTCATCGTGTTGAATAGGAAATAGAACGAAGCGATTGCTGTTTGATTCTAAAATCGGTTCTACTTGTGCCATTTTTTTACTTTTTAATATGTTTATCGCAAATGCGAAATTGGTAACAATGTGTGTTCCTTTTTTGTTCTGAAATCATTCCAACAAGTGGTTTGATTAGGGGATCCGATTTTCGATTCGATTTCGCCAAATCGGGGATACAAAAATTGTCATAATTCTCCCTTTTCGCAATTAAAGAAATTCACAATCTGGCAAGGTTATCAACAACCCCGAAACGAAGCCCTTAAAATTCAAGTGCTAGACGGTTTTTCAACACTCAAATAAAAGATATTCACAGATAAATACGGAAAATTCTTCGATAAAAGTGGAAAACTTGCCAATCGATTGATAACGAACATTGTCCCCTTTTTTTGTATAAAATTAGACCATTCAACCACGTTTGTCAAGTGAAAAATTTCAAGGTTTTAAACACTCCAATGTTCATTAATCCTGTATCCAAGATTTGGTGTGAAATTAGCTTGATTTGGGGGATTTTTTTCGTTGATTGACCAAATTCTATTCACTTCACAAAATTTTTCCACTTCTTGATTCCGTTCTAAAAAAAAGTGTAAATTTCGCTTAATAAAAAAACGCATGATGAGTGAGCCGCTTACTTTACCCACCAACGTATATAAAAGTTCAATTCAACGTTGGAAAAACGATTTGTTTCACTTGCTTTTCCCCAATCATTGTATTTGTTGTGAGCGCGAATTGACTCAACACACCCTTTCCATTTGCGCTTTTTGCGAAGATGAATTGCACGTAACCTATTATGAAACGCTTCAAGAAGCAAGTCGACTGGATAAATTGTTTTGGGGGCGCGTTCCGATTGATACCACTTTTGCTATGCTTCAATTCAAAAAAGAAGGAGCGATTCAAGCTTTGTTGCACGCCATCAAATACAAAGGAAAACAAGATGTTGCGCGCGAAATGGGAAAACGAGTAGGATCCAAAATGGCACTAAATCCAAGCAAATACGGTTCGATTGATTTGTTGATTCCCGTTCCGCTTCACCCGAAAAAACAATACATGCGAGGATTTAACCAAAGTACTCGCATTGCGGAAGGAATTGGCGAAGCTTTAGGGATTCCGATCAACGAAGAAGTACTGAAACGTGGTGTTTTTACGGAAAGTCAAACCAAAAAAAACCGTTTTATGCGATGGGACAATGTGAGTGATGTTTTTCATTGCTTTCCAAGTGCAGCACAAGGATTCCAACACCTTGCTTTGGTGGACGATGTAATTACCACAGGATCGACATTGGAAGCATGTGCACAAAAAATCCGGGAACAAATGCCTCATGTTCGTGTTTCTGTGATTAGTTTAGCAGTCGCAACATGAAAGAAACGGAAAAAATACTCATTGTCGGTGGAGGTTTGGCAGGACTTTGCTTGGCATGGCAACTGGAAAAGATTGGTCATCCATTTTTATTGGTCACTCAGCGTGAAAATGCGAGTTCTGTGATCGCTGCTGGACAAATCAATCCGATGGTCTTTCGGCGTATGACCAAAAGTTGGCGTGTAGATGAATTTATGCCGTATTTACAGCAGTTTTATCCAGAAGTTGAAGCTAAAATAGGCGAGCAATGTTACTTTCCGATTCCAATTCGAAGAGCATTTTCACACCAACAAGAACGGGACCAATGGATTGATCGCTCAAAAAATGAATCATTTCAAGCTTATGTAAAACCCATTTCCGAAGCGGATGAAGAAGTTGATTTCATGTACCATTCGTGGGGAACTGGAGTGGTGTTGCAAACGGCCTATGTATCAGCCAGAAATTTTGTAGAAAAAACACGTGATTATTTTGAATCTAAAGGTTTGCTTCACTATGAAACGTTCCGATATGGAGATGTCGATGTGAAAAATCGCCTTTGGAAAGGAGAAGAATACAAACAAATCATTTTCTGCGAGGGATTTGCGGGGATTCACAATCCTTGGTTTTCCAATCTTCCTTTGGAAACAACAAAAGGAGAAGTGTTGACTATTCGTTCTACAGACATACCTACTGAAGAATCACTCAATCGAAAGTGTTTTTTGCTTCCAATTGGCAATCAAGAATTCAAGCTCGGAGCAACCTACACATGGAATACCGCCAACCAAGAACTTACTGCCGAAGCGAAAGAAGAACTGACAACTCATGCGCACAATTTGGTGAAAGGAAGTTTTGAAATCATTCAACACGAAGCTGGTATTCGACCAACCGTAAAAGACCGACGCCCTTTGATGGGAGAACACGCCGATTACAAAGGCATTTTTTACTTCAATGGATTGGGAACAAAAGGCTACATGTTAGCTCCACTCCTTTCCGAAGAAATGATGCACTTTATGCTCGATTCAAAACCGCTTGATTCGGAGGTGAATATTGGTCGATTTTTATAAAATTGTCCCCTGAAAAAAAATTCAATGAAGAAGTCAAAACAGAAACTTTTACATCGATGAATTTTTTCGTAATTTTGTTTCATAAAAATTCAAACACACGAAAATATGTATCCACCAGAATTAGTTGCCCCAATGAAAGCTGATCTTACTAACGCGGGCTTTCAAGAATTACTAACAGCACAAGAAGTAGATCAAACCATTCCAAATTCAACTGGAACCATGTTGGTTGTTGTCAATTCCGTTTGTGGTTGTGCAGCAGGAAATATGCGTCCTGGCGTAAAATTATCCTTGCAAAATGGGAAAGTCCCTGCTAAATTGACTACGGTTTTTGCCGGAGTTGACGGAGAAGCAGTGGCACAAGCACGCAAATATTTCCTTCCTTATCCTCCATCTTCTCCATCCATTGCTTTGTTCAAAGATGGTGAGTTGGTTCACTTTTTGGAAAGACACCATATCGAAGGCGGAACGGCGCAAATGATTGCTGATAATTTGGCTGAAGCGTACAACGAATTTTGTTAAGTAAGATTTAATTATCTCAAAAGCATTGAGCAAAGTAATTTTTGTTCAATGCTTTTTTTGTTTATACTATGTTCATCGATACCCACACCCACTTGTATTCGGATGCATTCGACACAGATCGTTCCGAAATGATTCAACGTGCCTTGGATGCAGGCGTTAACAAATTACTTTTACCCAATATCGATCTTGCCTCACTAGAAGGAATGTACGATTTGGAAAAAAAATATCCGCAAACTTGCTTCGCCATGCTCGGTCTTCACCCTACTTCGGTAGAAAAAAACTGGGAAGAACAACTCCATACCTTGCACACCGAATTGGAAAAACGACCGTTTATTGCTATCGGTGAGATCGGTATTGACTTATACTGGGACAAAAGTTTGTTGGCAGAACAACAACACGCTTTCAGAGCTCAAATCGAATGGGCAAAGGAACGCCAACTTCCGATCGTGATTCACGCTAGAGATAGTTTTCCAGAAATTTATGCTATTCTCGATGAGGTTAATGATGAACGTTTACGAGGTGTTTTTCACTGTTTTACCGGAAACGAACAAGATGTTGCAAAAATCCAATCGTATGGTGGTTTTTACTTCGGAATTGGCGGAGTGGTTACATTCAAAAAAGCGGGTTTGGATACCGTGTTACCTCATATTCCTGTGGATCGACTATTGTTGGAAACCGATTCACCTTATTTGGCACCAACACCACATCGCGGAAAACGAAACGAAAGTGCTTACATTCCACTCATTGCGGAAAAAATCTCCGATGTGTTAGCCGTTTCGGTTGAAAAAGTAGCTGAATGGACGACTTCCAACGCACAACAGCTTTTCAAGTTTTAGTTTGCTTTCGTAGCCGAAAAAACACGAAAAACACTACTTTTACCGTTCAAAATGATCTTTTTGAGAAGTGATTTTCTTGTAAAAGCCAAAAAGCGCGAAACAAAATGCAAACAAAACCCCATGTGCTGTTGATTTACACAGGTGGAACCATCGGAATGATTCACGATGTAGAAACCGGTGTACTCAAAGCTTTTGATTTCAATCATTTATCGAAGCAAATTCCAGAACTGGATCGTTTGCATGTGCAATTGAGCACCCATTCATTTGATGACCCGATTGATTCATCTGAAATCAATCCACATTTTTGGTCAGTTATTGCTTCATTGGTTTACGAAAATTATGCCCAATATGATGGTTTTGTGATTTTGCACGGATCCGATACAATGGCATACACCGCTTCCGCTTTGAGTTTCATGTTGCAAGGTTTACGCAAGCCCGTTATTTTGACCGGTTCGCAGTTGCCCATCGGAACAATTCGCACCGACGGAAAAGAAAACCTGATCACCGCTATTGAAATTGCAGCAGCCAAAAAACATGATGGCTCTGCCCGTATTCAAGAAGTTGCCATTTATTTTGAATATTCGCTTTACCGCGGAAACCGAACGAGTAAAATTTCAGCCAATAATTTTGAGGCCTTTGCTTCACCCAATTATCCCGAATTAGCTGTTGCTGGTGTCGACATTCGCTTTTCATCGGATTTGCACATCACCCAAGAAGCAGAAAAAATTAGTCTTTTTACCGACTTCAATACACAAGTGGTGCTACTCAAAATTTTCCCAGGTTTCAACCCCGCATGTTATGAAAGTTTGTTTCAATTTCCGCACGTTCGTGGAATCGTGTTGGAGACCTTTGGTTCAGGAAATGCCCCATCAACTCCCGCTTTTTATGCATTGATACAACAATTTATAGCAGCCGGAGGAGTTGTCTTGAACATCACACAATGTAGTACAGGAAGTGTTTCTCAAGGAAAATACGCTACGAGTTCCTTGCTTCAAGAATCTGGCGTAATTGGAGGAGGAGATTTAACCACAGAAGCAGCGATTACAAAAATGATGTATTTACTTGGGAAATGGAACGATAAAACACAAGTAGAGCGAGCATTAACAAGTAGTTTGGTGGGAGAAATGAGCACAGAAATGCAATAAACCCAAAATCCGCATACGCAACTGATTTTTTCGTATATTTGCCCACCCCAAACGGAAAGTTAGTTTATTTAAACCGTTTGGATTTTGATAAACAATATATTATCAACAAACTAGAGAGGTGTCCGAGTGGTTGAAGGAGCTACCCTGGAAAGGTAGTATAGGGGCAACTCTATCGAGGGTTCGAATCCCTTCCTCTCTGCAAATTTTATAAAAGTCTTGATTTCATCAAGGCTTTTTT
>CAYRMV010000012.1:0-30826 GCA_964425255.1 uncultured Flavobacteriales bacterium | reverse complement strand
GGGTTCGTGCCGAAACGCAGTGGAGACCAGCGAAGCTAATCCCTTCCTCTCTGCAGAAAAGGTTTTGTATGCAATGCTCGGATTTTTTTGTGATTACAAACGAAACTCGTTTCAGGTTGTAAAAACGAAAAAAGCAGAAATTTCATCTTTGAAATTAAGCCTTTTCTGGACATTTTACCCCTTTTAGGGTTCATGAAATAATCCCTTCCTCTCTGCAGAAAAGGTTTTGCATGCAATGCTCGGATTTTTTTGTGATTACAAACGAAACTCGTTTCAGGTTGTAAAAACGAAAAAAGCAGAAATTTCATCTTTGAAATTAAGCCTTTTCTGGACATTTTACCCCTTTTGGGTTCATGAAATACTCCCTCCCTCTTTACCATACTTCCCTATTAATCAAAAAAAGAATATATTTATCCATGTAAATCGAAACACAAATAACGGATTTTCAATCAGACTAGGAATTGAAATCGGTATAGAAATAAATCAACAACCGTTCAAAACGAAAGAAATATGTTAGAAAAATTTAAGGAACACTACAAAGTGGAAATGGACAACATGCGTGCTTCCGATGAGTTAATCAAAAAGTATGAAGATAAAGTTCCTTCAGTTTTAATCGATATTTGGAAGACAACAGGCTTTGGGAAATACAACAAAGGTTTAATAGAGATCATCAATCCAGAGCAGTATGAAAATAACCTTTGGACTTGGCTTGGTAGAGCAGTTGAAAATTATACTCCAATTGCAATCACTGGATTTGGAGAATTATTGTACTACCGAAAACTGACTGAAACAGACGAAGATGTTTGTCTGATTGACATACAGTACCGAAAAATTGAAACATTAATTTGGAGTTTGGAGTCCTTTTTCAATGAATTTTTAACCGATGAAGAAGACCTTTCGTTGTGGTTTAGAAAAGACCTATTTATGGAAGCAATTTCAGAACATGGTGATTTACAAAATGGGGAAGTCTTCACTTTTACGCCAATTCTTGCGTTTGGAGGAGCCGAGGAACTAGACTATTTACAAAAAGGAAAAGCCTCTGTTTATCAAGACTTGGTATTTGAAATGACGAGTTAAAAATGCTCTTGGAAATTATCCCGATAATATCGAAATTCACACACACGTAAACAAAATAAAATGAACAGCGTACACGTAATTTTAACGATCGACTTAGCGAATCTGCCTGAAAATTTTCCTGAAATTGTGAAACATGAACAAGCACAATTGGTCAAATGGAAAGAAGAGGGAATTTTATCTCATTTTTTCTTAACACAATCCAAAGATGCTGCCTACTTGATTTTCAAAGACATTGATTCGAATAAAACCAAAGAATTGGTAGAAAATTTACCCCTCTATCCACTGAAAAAAAGCGTTGAATATACTGAGCTTATTCAGCAGTTTTAATTTGTCTAATATGCTGGTATTGAGAGAATAATTTAACAATGGTATCAAATGAAAAATTAAACCAAAACACACATGATACACTTCGAACTAAAAAACGTCGATAAAATAGTACCTGTTGGACAAGAACCAAATTTATACTTAAGTTGGTTTTGGCTTACCGAGGGAGATCTCTGGCTTACTTTAGGCAATCAGACAATTTTTGAATATACAAGCGAAGCAGTTCAACATTTTGGTGATAAAACAACTCCTTACAACGATTATTATATCGTCCGCTTTTTAGAAGATTTTACAAAATGTTTTACAAAAATTGGTGTATCAATTCCTCTACAATTTTATGCTCTGACAGAAAACATGAAATTGTTTCAAAATAACGCACAAAAGTGGCTCGAAATCAATGAAAATGACGAAGAAGAATTCAGCGAGTTTTATTTTGATGAATATTACAGTTTAATTTCATGGTATAGCGAGCGACTTTTCGATTCTGCCCATTTGGTAGGCGGACCTTATCTGTCATTCTTTCGATTCAACGACAAAATTAGAATTGTTTGGGAAACAGAGCATCAGTTAGAAAACGGAATAAATTTATGGACAGCTAAAGACGGTTGTTTAGAAATGAACTATTTGAACTTTGTTCAAGAAGTCAAAAATTTCGGTCATTCCTTTTTCGATGCAATGGAAAAACAAGTTAATGCAACACTTGCTAAAGATTGGGGAAATATAAAATTAGATAAGAAAAGACTAGTTGAAGAACATAATGAAAGAAAAAGAGAATTTGATCAGAATTTGTTCTTTCTAGAACATGATTCAATTGATAAAACAGATTGGATGAGAATAGAACAGCTTTATCAAAGAATGAAATCAGAAATTTAAGTATAAAAAATCATTCATTTGCTCCCTATCTTTGACACACAATGAACAGAGTAGACCGATTGTTTGGTATTGTGACTTTATTGCAGTCGCGTAAGTATGTTACGGGTGAACAGATTGCCCAAAAATTTGACATGAGTATTCGAACGGTTTACCGCGACATCAAAGCAATTGGAGAAGCTGGAATTCCCGTCAGTTTTAATCCCAACAAAGGATATTTTATCGTTCCGGGACACTTTACGCCACCCGTTTCTTTCACCCGAGAAGAAGCAAATGCCTTAGTACTTTCTCAAACCCTTTTGAGCGGTTTTGGCGATGTCGGGATTCAGATGCATTTTGATTCGGCGCTAACCAAAATTAAATCGGTCTTAAAGCAAGTGGACAAAGAAAAGGTCAGTATGTTAGACCATAGCCTGAAATTGCAACTTCCGCTTCGCTTGAGTACGGAGGTGAACTACCTGTCGACCATTCAGGTGGCGATTGCAGAACAAAAACAAGTGATAATCGACTATGAAAATCTAAAAGCCGAAGTTTCGACCCGAACACTAGAGCCAATTGGGATTGTGTTTTATGCTTTTGCTTGGCATTTGATCGCTTATTGCCATTTGCGCAAGGATTACCGCGATTTCAAGTTATCACGCATAGCCCACTTACAACTCACGCACGAAGATTTCTCGGTAAAAAAACACCTGCCCTTGGGCGAATACAAACTTCCAGTCGATTATTAATTTTTTTTTTCGCTCCCTGATTTCGCACTGCCATACTGTTGACAGTGAAGCCTTGTTTCTTTGTCAAAAAATAAAAATTATGACACGTAAACATCAATTAGTGGCGCAGTTAAAAGCCGAAGCGGAAATAACCCGAGCGTTTATCAGATTATTCCCTTTTGATAAAAAGGATTTCAAAGTTCACGAGAAAAGCATGCGAATTTACGACATCTTTCTCCACGTAATCGAACTTCCTTCTTGGTATGAATTGGCGGTAACAACCGATTATCTTGATTTTCAAGAACAGCCTTACAATCCGAAGCAACTCCACTCTGTGGACGAAGCCATTGCGTTTTTCAACGAAATTGTAGAGAAAAGCATTCATGCAATTGATCAAACTGATGACAACAAATTAGACGAATCTTGGACTTTGCGAAGTGGAGACGATGTCTACATGATTTGTACAAAAGAGGAAATGGTACGTGTTTCACACAATCAATTGGTTCATCACCGAGCACAATTAGGTGTAAACTACCGTTTGCTGGAAATTCCTGTACCTCAAAGCTACGGTCCAACAGCAGATTATCCGGAATTTACGATGGCGTAGACAGCTTCATGCATATACTTTTTAGAAAGAAGACTTTTCAAAAAACGGAAAGTCTTCTTTTGTTTTTTATTGTTTGTAAATGAACTATCTATTATTTCCCTGTTTTTATAAATCCTGAACAATTATTTTTCAGAAAAATATGGATTATAAAACATTTACGACTCATCCCGACTTAGCTTCATTGGTCAAATTTATTGGACGTTGAAGGTTCCGTTTGATCCCAAAAATCAAAAACAAATGATTATTCCCGATGGATGCATCGAAATGACATTCAACATAGGGGATAAAATCAAACGATTCATCTCAGAAAATGAATTTATCCTGCACCCCAATGCCATGGTCATGGGACAACGAACCAAATCGTATGCGATTTTACCTGTTGGAAATGTTGACACCATCGCTATCTGTTTTTACCCTCATGGATTTGCCAGTTTTGTCGATGTACCACTCGAATCTTTGGTGGACAAAGAAACGCCGATTACAGAAATCTTCGGACAAGAAATAGGACTTGAATTGGAACAACAAATCATTCACGCAACGGATACCAAAGAGCGACTAAACATACTAGAAACGTTCTTGTTAATGAAACTTAGCGAAAAAAATACGATTAACAACATTGTCAAATCAACGGTTGATGCACTTCTCCAAACGAAAGGAAGTATCCCGATAAAGATGATTCTAAAAGTTGAAATATCAAAAAGAAGGCAACTTGAACGCTATTTTAAAAAACAAATTGGAATCAGCCCAAAGCAACTAGGCAAAGTCATTCGACTGCAAGCAAGTTTACAAATGCTCGCCAACCAAAAAAACGAAACCTTGACCGAAATTGCTTACGAAAATCACTTTTTCGATCAAGCACACTTCATCAAAGATTTTAAGCAATTCACGGGCGAAACGCCCGAGCAGTTTAAGCGGTTGTTGTAGGCTTCATTTTAAAGTAATGTTATAATAGTCTTCTAAAAACTCATCTATCACATCTTGATTTTTTTCTTTTAATATAAATTCCACCTCATCTCCATTAAAATCAGGAATACCAAAGTTTTTGATATACGTTCCGTTCAAAGAATAATATTCCGAAGAATAGGGTTTGCTCGTTGTCTTTATATAGTACCAGAATAGTCGTGACTCTAAAATTTTCTTAATTAATAGCATTTCCTCTTCCGAATGACCTACAATTGCCTGACCATTATAAAACAGCAAATCATCGTCATTACTGATTAAGTAACTGGGGATTTTATCCGAAAACTTCGGGAAAAATAATTTATTACCAACTTTCTCCAACGATTGCGTTCTTCCGAAAGCAAACCATTTTTCATATTTCCCTTTTCCTTTATCTCGTTTGGCTAACTCTTCTTTTTTCTTTTTCAGATATTTATATGCATTAGGAAATTTCTCTTTCAAGACTTCTTCCTCAAGGGCTTTAGGCTTAATCTCATCGTTATATGGAAACAGTACCTTTTCTTTTATCTCATTAAAATTTATATTCCTGCTCAATTTGTTTGAGTTCAATATATCTTTACAAATACCTTTTTCGATAGGGTGTATAATTCCATTTTGAAGATAATAAAACTCATCATCTTCCTTTACAGGCTTAAAAATATAAAGGTCATTTCTTAATGTAGCAATACCGTGTCTTGTCTTATACTTCTCTCCAAATGGAGTTCCTGTTGCTTCAATTCGGGAAATAATCACATTATCGTTTAGATTCCAACCTTTCTTTGCATCAAGATTTTGATAGTTGATTCGACTGTATTGATTTCTATTGGTCGGTAATTCTTTTTCAGCCGATTTATAATATTCGATGTAGTTCTGTTCTGATTTTTCCAAAAAACAAATACAAGTATAAGTGCTTTTAGACTTAAATATCTGATGCGTACCAAAGTCGATAATCCTTATTGTAGCTCGATTTTCTTCAAAATAACTCCTTAAAGCTCTGCCATTTAAGCTTTTGAAAAAAGTATTCATAGTAATGAAACCAAGAATGCCATTTTCTGAAAGATTTTCGTATCCAATCTGAAAGAAAGGAATGTAAAGATCAGGGTTTCCCGATTGGCATACCGACCAGTTTTTCAAGTTCTCTTTTACGGCGTCTTGCAAGTTCCGTGCACACACATAGGGTGGGTTTCCGACTATGATTTGAAATCCGTCAAAATTGTCATAATATTCTCCCCAATTAAAAATTAAAGCATCCCCCTGATAAATGTTGAAATGAAATTCTTCTACATCTTCTCCCTCAGACAATGCTAATAGGCTTAATAAGAGTTTACTACGAGTAACGGAATATTCCTGTATATCTAACCCAAAAATTTGATATTGGAAAATCTCCTGATAACTGTTCCCTGTTCTTCTTTTTAATTCTTTTGAGGCAGTATATAAAAACCCCGAGCAACCACAAGCAATATCTGCAATTTTAGCGTCTGCAATTCTATTGCCTTCTCTTCGGAAAGATTGAGCAATAATATATTCCCTAATTTCGGAAGGAGTATATATTGCACCGTTGATTATTCTATCTGAAGGAGAAATAACAAATTCAAAAAGTTCGATTAAATCTTCAATAGTAAAATTATCTCTTATTTCATTTATTACCTCTATAAATCCGACTAAATTGTCGAAATCCTCGTCATTTTCTTGAATACAATAACTTAACAATAATCTATTATTAATTATTTGTATTTCGTTTATATATAGAAATGAAGAAATAATAAGCCTATCCACAAACCAAGGGTCTGTGGTACATTTTTGACTTAAATATTTTGTTGCGTTTTTCATTCTAAATACTTCCTAATTGTTTTGTATATTTTCTATACTCTCTATATAATCCCAATACCTTATCTTTTAGAGTATCATTGTCAATTGTTTTTAAAACGTTTTCACATTCTTCAATTAGATTGTCGAGTTCTTCTATTTGCCATATTATCTCGTGTTGTGGCTTATGAAGCTTTAACTTGTAATACATCCATTTCCCCAACTGTGTTTTATGAGTAATTCTACCATTATAATTTCTTGCAAATTGTTTATCATACTCATCATCACAAGGGTCTATAAAGCCCTCATCATTTTTATAATGAATTAATTCATCCTCGGTTGGCCAATGTGCCCTCTTAGAATTATTACAAGACCTACAAGCGTAAACTAGATTAGAGTAATCCGTTTCGCTGATTGTGTTCAAGTACTTTTTAGGAACAAAATGGTCTATTTCAAACCAAACTGTTCGCCATGTATCAACATCATTACAATATCCACAGCGACACTTATAGTCTTTCTTAAGTTCTTCTCTATGGTCAGAATATTTACTAACTACTGTTTTTATATCCCTTCTTATTGGAGTTTCTTTTCTAAACGGAATCATATTACTTCTTCTGATTTAGTTTTTTAAGTTCCTCCAAAATTTCCTTTGTTTCGCTCACAAACTCATTGAGCTTTGAAATAGAATCTCTATGTATTAGATTTGCAGGCAAGTCCTTCCCATCAGGATTAAGTTCGTCAAACAAAATATACAATTTCGTTAGTTCCTCTTCCTCTGGAATATCCAATCCCTGGTTATTTCTCTTTTCTATCAGTTTTTCAATTCTTGTGTTTGTGTCCTCAATTTTTCGATAATAATTTGATATATTGGACTGTATTTTTGTTTTGAAAATATCAAGTTCCTCTTGGTCTTTATCATTTTCTACGGTCAAAATATCTTTACTATAAATGATATGTACATCATCTGTATGTCCTATAGCCTGTGTTGGATATGAGGTAAGCATTACAATAGGAAAATGTGGTCTTGTTCTTTTTATTGCCTCAACAATTCTATTCCCATTGAAAGGAACTTCTGCATTTTCTTCCATTAGATAATCTGTTACTATTGCATTAAGTTCACTTTTTTGTAATTCGGCAAGTATAGAATCAACAGAAGATTCTGAATTAACTTCAATCCTCGTTATATCAAAATCATTCTTAAAGGTATGATAAAAGGTGTTTATCCACCCCTTATCCTCATCTATATATGCAATCTTGTATTTCATTTCCTTGTTTTGAAAGTTATTTTAAATGTTAAACCATCATCAATTTTGATAATTGAAATTGACGAATTATTATATTCTTCTATTATTGACTTTACAATGTAAAGACCTAATCCTGTTCCAATTTGATTCCCTTTGTTATCTGTTTTTGAGGATTCATTTAAATTAAAGATTTCCTCCGGATTATCTTTATACTTTTTATCCAACCCTTTCCCATTATCAAAAAATATAATCTCAATATCATTCCCTTTTTTCTGCCAACTAATTTCTATTTTTTTCTGCTCCTTGTTGTATCCATAGTGGGCATTAATTGAATTAGACAACAGGTTGTTGAATATGGAATCCATATTTACTTCAAAGGCTCTAATGATATGCTCATTGTCATCTATTTTATTTAATTCAAGACTGATGTTTCTTTGCTCTAAAGCTTTACTCCAATTAGCTTTGAAATTTTCAAAATATTGAGAGAAATCCAGATTTTTCCTTTCTCGTTTATCGATTTTTAATGTACTCAACGAATAATCTAACCAATGTTTTAGTTTTACATCTTCATCTCGCATTAAGTCAATCATATAAAATGGATTGTCATCTTTGTCAAGGCTTTTTGCTAACTCTTCTTCGTTTAAATGATTTTTCAGTTCATTTACCAAATATTTTGTGCGTGGAATCAATCTTGCTCTCAAACTTCTGACTTCGTGTGCAAAAGAAGAAATGATAAGTCCGACACTTGCAAGGCTTCTCAATAATCTTAATTCTTCATCTTTTTTCTCATTTTCTTTTTCCAAAATCAATATAGCATCAGCCATATTCTCTTCATTTTCAGAGTATTTTTTACTTTCATCTGAATACTTATTATCTGTATAAGCTTCGGTGCTATCTTTTTTCTCTTCTCTTTCTTCTTTCTGTTTCCTAATTCTTTCAGCTTCTTCTTTTGCCCTTCTTAGCTTCTCAGCTTCCTCATTATTTTTCTTGTGTAATTCAGAAAGATTGTACATTATAACATTTCTGTCCCTTTCAAATAAGGAGATAATTTCCTTTATTATGTTTTTGAACAAATCAAATTCGTCATTTTCAATTAAACCTTCTCGACCTGATTTATCTTGAAAACTTGTATTATAAAGTCTGGAAATTTTAATCGTTCCTGCTATTTGATTAGGTCTAATTCTATATCCTCCAAGTCTTTGACCAGCACCTCCCGGACTTTGGGCTTGTCTTTCTCCTAATCTTAGCCAATCATCTCCATTTTCGCCATAAGGTCTAATTCTAAAATCATCTCTGAATATTTTGATTCCTCCAAACTTTTTCAGCCAAGATTTTCTATTAGCACTATTGATGCTTTTGTATGGGTATTTCTTTACATCTCCATCTTCTTTATCATCCGAAATAGTATTTTTCAAGAAATAAAATATAAAGTCAAATTTGCCAACTCTTTCCAATAAATCTTTATCAACTTTCTCGGATATTAATTTTTCGATTGGAATATTGAATTCAATTTTCTCTTTCTTAAAATCTTCGAGCTTGTATGGTGTGCTTTTCATCATATCAAACTCAAAAACCTTGGAGTACCGATTCTCTAAGGCATCTATATCAAGTTCATTTCTCGAAATTTCTACTTTGAGTACTTTATCGCCATCCTGACCATATGTCGCTTTTAACTTATAATCATAGTCGTCATAATAGGCTCTCTTTACAGTTCCAAATTCTTCTAAATCATTTAGTAAAAAGAAATCTATACCAAAATCATTCTGTTCTTCAGGTGGAAGCAACATTTCCAGATTACCAAATAACTTCCGTAATTTTTCTTCATTCCATTCATCATTAAGTTCGGTAATTTCAATTACGGTACCCGATTTAAAATCAATTTTTTCCAATATTTTCTTAATCTTCGGATATGTAGAAAATCTATTCAGAAGTTCTTGCTTGAGATTTAAATTTACCTTTTCTGACAAAACAGCCTCAACATCAGATACAGTAGCTCCTTGTTTGTCAAAATCCTTCCAATCAACAGTCCATTCAAAACCTCTAATATTACTGTTTGGTATTAATTTCGTATTTGTATTTTCATCCGAAGAACTATCTTCAATATCTAACAAAGTAGGCAGAGAAGCCATATTCGTGAGCATACCCAATCTATTTAATGCAAAACGCCCAATTCCTTTAGCACCAGTTTTAACTCTTCCTGCTTCTGTTGTATGCTCATACAATTTATTATCAGTACCTATTGTCATCCATTGGTTTTGAATAATTTTGTCATTCATTCCAATTCCATTGTCGATGATATATATACAACTGTTTTCCTTATCAAATTTCTCTATATCAGCTTCAGTACCGTCTTCATTTTTAATCTTATCTTTTTTGGTTTTTAAGTCAAAAATTAGAATACAATTATTTGCATCAGCATCATAGGTGTTTTTAACCAATTCAATGACTGCCCCCTCTTCTGTTGAGAAGTTTTCTAATCCAATTAGCTTTGCAGTTCTCGCAGAAACCTTAAATGGTACTTTTATAGCATTATTAGTCATTGAATAGAGATGTTAATTTTATATTTAACTATTCAGTAATTTGAAAAAAATTTCAATAGATTACTTATTCCAGGTTTCAACTTAATTTAAAAATTAAATTAAGGATATTAATAGTTCTTATTCTGTGTAACTACTTCGGCGTAAAGATATTGATTTTCCAGTCCACAAAACAATAATTTTGTAACTCTTTTTCATGAATTTAGTAAGTTTGAAAACGAGGTTTCAATTTCCCGAAATAATCTTTCGGCGGTGTTGCGACCCCCATTTTTCCATGGCAATAAGTACTTCGTTCAACGATTCACTGTACTCCGTTAGTTCATAGTGCACAGTAACGGGTTTTGTATCGCGTACTTCTCGACTTACAAGACCATTCATTTCCAATTCTTGCAATTCTTTGGATAAAATGCGGGGAGAAATTCCTGCTTCGCGAGACAATTCGTTGAATCCCTTTTTCCCGCTTCGCAGAACTGAAATCAAAACCAATTTCCATTTTCCACCAACAACATCCAAGGTATCTCGGATGGCCATTTTGGCTTTGGAACAACTTTCTATCGTGTGAACTGACATACACTATTGTTTTTGTAACTACTATCCTTTTTGTAACAGATAACAAAAGTATAGTTTTTACATGGAACTTTGTCCCACAATTTTAAAAACAAATAACATGTCACAAAAAACAATGAAAATTACCGGATGGGCACTAACAATCATTTTAGGACTTCTTTTTCTCATGAGTGCTTTCATGAAACTTTTTCAAAACGAAACAACCCTCGAACAAGTTGCCAGCATTGGTTTGGACGCAAAAACCTATTGGATGATTGGAATCATTGAAGTTTTCTCCCTAGCCTTGTTTATCTTTCCACGTACGGGAGTAATCGGAACCTTGCTTTTGGCAGCGTATATGGGAGGAGCAATCGTTACCCATTTGGAACACCAACAACCGATTTTCATGGCTGTTGCCATACAAGTAGTTTTATGGATTACCGCTTTTATTCGTTTTCCCGAATTAAGACAACGCATACTTGGATAAAAAACGGTTTTTTACAATTGAATGTACTTCTTTCACCTCATCTTTGCACAAAAAAAAGATGTTTACAGTAGAACAAATTCAAGCGGCACATAGCAAAGTTAAATCAGGAGCGGATTTCCCAGCATACATTGCAGAAATCAAAATTTTGGGTGTAACACATTACGAAGCGTATGTATGCGATGGTCACGTTAACTATCACGGTGCAAACCATTTCACGGTTACTGTTACTAAAAAATACGATGAACTTTCGATTGCAGAAACGGTGGATGAAACCACTTTCAAGGCCGAACTTTTGGCTCACCAACAAGGAAAGACAGATTATTTGACTTTTATCCAAATGTGCGCAAGAACGGGTATCGAAAAGTGGGAAATCTGCATGGATCAAATGACCTGTACCTTTTTTGATATGGATGGAAATTCGGTTTTGGTCGAAAAAATTCCCCGTTAATTTGTGGAGAAAAATAGACTTATTCCGTAACCAAAAGCCAAATTTCGGTTATGTACTTAATTGAGTTTTTGCTAAACGGAGCTGTTACACTTGAGCAACAAAGGAGTGTAATTGCTTCGTTTGATTGATTTAGATTTACTTGAAATTAATATGATTAAAATCAATGTTTCTATTATATTAATCTTGTAGTTGTAAAAGCTACTTTTGATACTACCGATTAGGATTCCTAATTGCATTATTTTTGCGGTGAATAATTTAGCTAATTACCGCATTTTTGCGTCGAATAAATTACTCTTTAAAATAACGCTTAATAATTTGAGCCTTCGCTTTTCCAACTACCGCTTGTAACGACTCTTCTGAAGCTTCTTTGATTGCGGAAAGGGTTTTAAATTGTTTCATTATGGTTTCCAGTGTTTTGGGCCCTATTCCCTCAATTTGCTCCAACTCCGATTGGAACGCATTTTTGCTACGTCGGTTGCGGTGATGGGTGATTCCAAATCGGTGTGCTTCGTTGCGCATGTGTTGGATTACTTTCAACGATTCAGAACGTTTGTCTAGGTAAATGGGAATGGAATCTCCTGGAAAAAAAATTTCCTCCAAGCGTTTTGCAATACCTATGATGGCAATTTTTCCGCGTAAATCAAGTTGCTCTAATGCTTTGAGTGCAGCACCAAGTTGCCCTTTTCCACCATCGATGATGATGAGTTGGGGCAGTGATTTTCCCTCGTCTAACAAACGCCGATAACGACGAAAAACGGCTTCTTCCATGGTAGCAAAATCATCGGGGCCTTCAACTGTTTTCACATTGAAATGTCGGTAATCTTGCTTGCTTGGTTTGGCATTCCGGAAAACGACACAAGCTGAAACAGGATTGGTTCCTTGAATGTTTGAGTTATCAAAACACTCCATGTGAACGGGTAATTCAGTCAAACGCAAGTCTTTTTTAAGTTGTTCCAAAATGCGTTCTGTCGATTTTTCTGGATTTTTGATGGCTTCTTGCTTGCGTTTTTCTAAACGATAGAAGGTAGCGTTTCGTTTCGAAAGTTCAACCAAGCTTTTTTTATCACCAATTCGTGGAACAATCACTTTAATTCCTTCAAGAGCCGAATCAAAAGCCGTTTCAACCAATATTTCTTTTGCTTGGCTGTTGTAGCGTTGCCGCATTTCCACCAGCATGTAGTTCATCACTTCTTCTTCGGTTTCGCCCAACTTGGTTTTCACTTCTGTGGTGTATCCGTGAATAATTGAGCCATTGTTGATACTCAGGTAATTCACAAATTTACTATCTCCATCATCTACAAGTGTCAACACATCAACTTCGTGAATGCTAGGTGAAACGATGGTTGATTTTGCTTGGAAACGTTGAAGTGTATCCAATTTTTCTTTGATTGATTGCGCTTCTTCAAATTGATACGCATCTGCAAATTCTTTCATTTGCTTTTTCAGCATCGAGATCACGGATGAGATATTTCCTTTTAAAATCGATTCAATTGCCGTAATTTGTTCGTTGTAAGCCTGTTCGGTTTGTTTCATCACACAAGGACCAAGGCAGTTTCCAATGTGGAATTCCAAACACACTTTGTATCGTCGTTCTTCTAATTTTTGCTTGCGTAAATCGAGGTTACAAGTCCGAAGTGTATACAATTCACGGAATAAATCCAGCAAAGTATGCATCACCTTTACGGAGGAATATGGACCAAAATATTTTGAACCATCTTTGATTAAGGTTCGTGTTGGAAAAATACGGGGAAAAGCTTCGTTTTTGATGCAAATCCATGGATAGGTTTTGTCGTCTTTGAGTTGAATGTTGTACTTGGGTTTGTATTCTTTGATGAGATTGTTTTCTAGCAACAAAGCGTCCAACTCGGTATCGACCACCATGTAACGGATGTCAACGATGGCTTTCACAAGCAGATAGGTTTTTGCATTATCCTGATTTTTATTGAAGTACGAACTAACGCGTTTTTTTAGGTTTTTTGCTTTACCGACATAAATGATTTCCCCTTTCGCATTGAAATATTGGTAAACACCCGGTTTGTCGGGAAGTAACTTGATTTTCTCTGCCAATTGAAGTGATTCACTCATGCCACAAAAATACCGAATTCTGTTTGGGTTGCATGTGAAACGAAAGGAAATTTAAATACTAAAGGGAAGAATAAATTCTCCCCTTTTGGTGCATCAAAGCATTTCGTTTAAGTCACCTTTGCTGTTGTAATAGGAAACCACATCTTTTCGATTACCGTCGAAATAATGCTTGAGAAGATAATCAGCCAAATATTCACGATACTGTTCTCTTGTGATGCGTGGCATGTAGATAAATCCTCTTCCTACTGCTTTGTGCTTGATGAATTTTTTTCGTTCCAAAATCCGAACGATTGTTGATGTTGTATTATAAGCAGGTTTTGGATGCTCATACAACTCAACGATTTCTTTCACCGTTGTTTTTTCTAGTTTCCAGAGTTTGAGCATAACTTGCTCTTCTGCTGGTGTTAATCTGTTCATAGTATAGTTTTTGCTAATCAAAATTAGTTATTTCTATTTAAACAGTTTAACATTAAACAATAATTTTATTAAATGTTTAATTTTTGACGAATTTGCTTTGGAATCGCATTCTTGTGAACATATATGTTAATTGTCTTCAAGTTGAAGTAAGATTCTGACACATACAAATATCCTTGAGGAAAATTTCCGGTTCCCCATGAGTTTTTCACCAAGAAATAATTCGTTCCATTTTGGTCTTGATACAATCCTGTAATATGCATTCCGTGGTCGTCTGTTGTTGTTTTGTTATCATATCCTTCCTGACGCATTTCTTGTGTCACTTTTACTTCTTTGGTTGGAGATAAAAATGCATTAGATGTTTTTGCAGCACCTGCATCGGAGAAATTACGATTATCACGACCATTCACTTGGATGGTAGATGGATCTTCTGGTACGATTGCTAATCCTTCACGGAAATTGAATCCTTTTTCAGAAACATCCGCACCCCAAGCAACTGTATATCCACTTTTCAAAGCTTCGCTGGCGACTGTAAATAAATCTGCTAATGGGACATTGTAACTTTTTCCCCAAGACCAGTTGTCTGGTATATTTAAGAAACATTCTTGATACATGGGATCATTTGTAAAAGAAGTGATCGATACATAGTCATTCATGTTCAATTTCAAGGACTCAGCATACGATTTGGGTGTGTATTTTTTCCCTTCAAATGTAAATTCTGTTATGTCTTTTCCAAGATAAGCATCCAAAGTACCATTCAAAGCGCCTTTCCAATTGGAAGAAATACCCGTTTTCGATTCTTTTAAGTAATCCAAAATCCCGTTCATTGTTCCGTTTAATACAGCGTATAATTCACTGTGATCATGCGTTTTTTTGCCGTTCAATCCGGTGTAAACTTCAGCGGGAACAATTCCAAAATGTTGAATCACAAACGGAATATCGTGAAAAGCACCTCCTTCAGCAAAATTGGTTTTTCCATCCATTCGGATAAATCGTTCTGCTTTGGCTTCGTATGCTTTCCGTGCAACATACATTTGGGAAAGGGGAGCAGGGTTTTTTACCCCTTGTCGAATCAATTCGGATTCAAAAAAAGACAAGGCTGAAAAACTCCAACAAGTACCGGTATATCCTTGGCTTTGAACAGGTGTAGCATCTAAATGTGCAATTTTTTTGAAGTTGTACTCTGAGTTTTCACTGTTGGTAATTTTCGTTTGAGCAAAAAGGGAAGTACTGAAAAATATCCCAATTGGAAGTATCCATTTTTTAAGCATAATATTCGTTTTGATTGCCTTAAAGATATAAAAACCTTAGAAAAATAGGTAATTTTATCATTTTTCTAACCTTTAGCGAGTTCAAAAATGGTAATCTCTGGACGTACATTGAATCGAATTTCCTGCGATTCATGGTTGAAATTTTCTCATCAAACGGTTAGGTATTTCTTTTCATTTTATCATTAACAAAAAATGGGAAACCGGAGCCTCCCATTTTGTAAAAAGTAATTTAATATTATTAGATGCTGATGGTGTTTTTTGGATTTTTAGAAAAGAATGGTAAATAACCGATTTTAATTGTATCAAATAAGATAGCAATATACTTTCTATTTACATTTTTAAAAAGTACATTTACTAACTCCTTTTCAAAAGCACCAAAATATACATGGATCCACAAAAACGAAAAGAACTTGAACAACGACGAGCAAATCTCCAAGGGGAATTTAGCATCTTGGATTTATCTAAAAGTTTAAAACGTGAACTTACATTTTTAGAGCAACATAGTTTTCCGTATAAAATCATTGAGCCGTTTACACATCTTTTATGGATTAGGTCAAATGTTCCGACACGAAAACGAGATGGTTACCACGGAATTTATGACGATTTTCAACTAAATGTGGATGATTCTAAAGCAAAAACAACAGTTGAAATCCATGAAAACGACCTAAAAACCAATGTCTTGCAAGCATCGATTAATTTACTTTTTTCTGAGAACACAAATTTAATCGTTTGCTACGAAGGAGGAACACCAGAAATCGAAATTCCTTTAAACGCCTTTTTAATTGACCCAATGCTCTTTCTTTCTCGTTTCGAAACCTGGATTTTATCATCTGACAAAATATGGTTGATTGAATACATCACTGAACAAAATAAAATCCGCATCTTTAACGTAGAAAATTCTTTCCCAACGTTAGAAATACTTTATACAATCAAATATGACTAATATATCAAATTCGGACTGGATCAAAATTGGCATCAACGTCTTCGTTGGATTTTTAACCATACTGATGAAAGCATTTGTTCCAATTGGTGGCGGTGGAATTTCATTGATTTTTGTTTTAACCATTCCGTTTACACTTGGCCTTTCTATTCTTTCCTCATTGCTATACTTTTATCTCGCAACCAAAGGAAGAATACAAGCTAAAAATATCCTTTTCGTTTTGGTCCTACTTGTGAATTTATTCGTCACTTTTTCGATGTATCCGTATGCAGACAATTGATGACAATAAATATCATGACAAAATTTGCCATTATAAAAACTTAATTTCATTTCCCAAAAAAAATATCTTTGAAATTTGAAAACAGTGAAGATTAAAAACATATGGATTGAAAGTGAAGAAAAAGGTGCAATCCTAATCGGAAAAGAAATTACTGACGATAACAGCGATGTAATTGTCACTTTCGACGACGACTCTGAGTACATAGCCACATTTTTTACTTACGAAAATATCAATACGTTAGTGAATAAAAACAAACAAACAGGAGAAAATTTATCTGGCGCTTTCTTTTGGGCAAAAGACCTAATTTTAATTGAAAAAATAGAACGAATTCTTATTCTTCAAGTAATTAATGAACTTATTCAATCTGATGGATTCGAGCAAGTTTTTAGCAAAATAGAAGATTAAACATCATACTAAGTAGTCTAAAAGAACAACTTAAAACATAATTTTCGCATATCCAACTACTTTTCAAACAAAAAAAAACTATTTCATTGATTCTCTTTTTTAACATTCCCTTAGAACAACCTAGCAACCTTTTCCGTTAATTTGTAGAAAATCCAACGAATATGTTATCATTTGAAGTACAAAATCCAACACAAATTATTTTTGGGAAAAATCAACTAGAAAAATTACCAAACTACCTTGCTGCAAGCACAAAAAACAAGAAAATCATGCTCGCTTATGGCGGACAAAGTGCCGAAAAGATTGGACTTTTAGGTCAGATTCGATCGGTACTTTCGGACTACGAATTGATTGAGTTTGGCGGAATTGAAGCCAACCCTGAATTCAGCACCTTGATGGCTGCAATGAAAATTTGTCAACAAGAAAACATCGATTTTATCCTCGCTGTCGGTGGTGGTTCTGTTATCGATGGAGTGAAATTCGTTTGTGGAGCAACCAAATACGCAGGCGACCCTTGGGACGTTTTGTTGCGCAAACCGGGTTGTGTTTTCAACGAAGCGATTTCTTTTGGTGCCATTTTGACCTTACCAGCTACCGGTTCAGAATCAAACAGCGGAGCGGTGATTAGTCGCTCGGAATTAAAGGAAAAACGCACAATGGGTGGACCTTTGTTTTTCCCGCGTTTCTCTTTCCTCGATCCAACCGTGGTGGCATCTTTACCAAAACGACAATTGGCAAACGGAATCATCGATGCATTTACGCACACAACCGAGCAATACATCACGTTTCCAACCGACAATTTGCTCCAAGAGCGCGAAGCTGAAGGAATTCTGAGCACCTTGATCGAAATCGGTCCAAAAGTACTTGAGCAACCCGACGACTACAAATGGGCCTCCAACCTTATGTGGTGTGCAAATCATGCTTTGAATGGCAATTTGCGCTGTGGAGTTCCTACCGATTGGTCTACGCACATGGTTGGTCACGAACTCACCGCTTTGTTTGGCATCGATCACGCACAAACGTTGGCTATCATTGGTCCTCGCTTGTGGGAAGTTGTTTTTGAAACGAAAAAAGCGAAGTTAGCACAATACGGTAAACGCGTTTGGCAACTAAGCGGATCCGATAATGAAATAGCGCGCAAAGCAATCGAAAAAACAGAAGAATTTTTCCATCAATTGGGAGTTAAAACGCGCATATCAGACTATACAAGTGAATATGCAGATGTTGAAAAAATCATTCGTGCTCGTTTTGAAGAGCGCGGTTGGACAGCGATGGGCGAACAACAGCAAATCACATTAGATATCGTCGAACAAATCGTTAAAGCAGCCATTTAATGTCGCTTCCATCGGTTTTTGTTTTTCACGAAAAAGTAACGGATGGCATCTTGTCGTTGTTGAAACGAACAACCCTGGGTGCACAAGGAGCAAGATACCAACATTTAGATACCGAACAGCGGATTCATCAGTTAGATAATCCGTTGTTTTTATCTGTTGAACGTACCGAGAAAGTACTTGGAAACATCACTTTTTGTCGACGAGGGAAGCAGTGGTACATTCGGTATTTTGCTTTTGATTCATTGCTACAAACAAATCAAAAAACAGATAAAATTCGAAACAAAAATTCGACTTTCAAACGAGCGTTAGACCAATTTTTCACCTATAAACTCGATCCGTCGAAAGTAGATTCCATCGAGTCGTTTTATGCCTACATTGATCCAAAGAATTCAAGAAGTATGCGCATGGCAACTCAATTTGGATTCAAACCCATTGGTTCGCTTTGTACACAGACTTTTTCACGAAGAAAACCAAAGCAAAAATTGAATTTACATTGTTCCAATGACCTTGCTTTTCAATCTAAATTTTTACGAACTCACTTTTCCTCGAATCACTTTTATTATGAACATGCAACGGAAGAACAGCCAAGCTATTACACCAAAAATGAAACTGGCGAAATAACCGCATTTGCCAAAATCACACGGGTCAATTGGCGAATCGAACGTTTACCGGGCAAACTAGGAGGAGTTTTAGTACGAATTTTTCCCTATTTGCCTTTTTTGAATCAATTATTTAGGCCTAAAAACCATCAATTCATTGTCGTAGAAGGGCTTTGGTTCAAAAATGAAAACCCAACTTACATTCAGGCATTTCTGGAAAGTATTTTAGCTCAGGAAGAGAAAAACCTCCTCATTTGGTGGGTGGATGAAAATCTTCCTTTGTATCAATATGTTCACAAGCAAGTTCAATGGGGGCCTTTGCATCACTTGATGGGTGTTCAAAAAGTATCTGTCATGCAGCGTGGCAATCAATCTATAAAAGAAACATCTTTTTATGTCGCAGGAATGGATCTGGTATAACTAAATACACAAACTTAATTCAAATTTATTAGCTGATTTTCAATCAAAATACTATCTTTGGAGAAGCCAAAAAGAAATGAATTACATACTACAAAATCCTATTTCTGAGGAACTCAAAGCGTATGCGCAACAGATTCGAATCAAGTTGGCGTATCGATTATCTGTGCTTTTTTTGATTGTATTTAGTTTGCTCACTTTTGCGTATTATTCCGATTCCATGGAAAGTTTTATCACCATGGCAGCTGGAGTCGTAATCAGTTTGGTTTGTCTTTCCGTGATGATGCTTTGGAAAAACGATGCGTTTGTTTTCTATACCTACAGCATTCTTGGCGTTTTAGTCACATCGTATGCGTTGATTGCTTTCCATGAAACAATTCATTTGGTCGATATTTTATGGATGCATGCTGCTGTAGCTTTGGCTTTTTTCACCATAGGAAAAAAATTAGGTTACGTTTTACTCGCTATTTCGTTGATTGCTATTGGCATATTTCTCTTTTATTCTCTGAATAAAAACATTGTCACTGTTCAGCCGAGAACAACCTATCAACTTGTTTCTTTGATGGCTGAAATGATATCTGGCTTTGGATTGAATATGTATTTGTTCTATCTTTTTCTTGGAATAAATCATTTTTCGGAGCAAAAACTGCTAGAAATCAACCAACATTTGCAAGAACAAAATACGCAAATTCAAATCCAAAATGACGAAAAAACAGTTTTGGTTCGTGAAATTCATCACCGTGTAAAAAATAATCTGCAAATCATCATCAGTTTACTTCGGATGCAAAGCATGGAAATTGAAGAAGAAAAACTCAAAATTCACTTTGAAGAATCCATCAATCGAATTATGACAATGTCATTGATTCACACCAAACTTTACCAAAACGATTCCCTTTCTCAAATCAATTTTCCGGATTACCTCAAGGATTTGATGCAAGATTTATTACGAATCAATCCGGGTAAAAAAACAATCAGTTATGACGTAGTTTGTCCTGTTGAAAACATTAGTTTGAAGACGATTATTCCCTTGGGCTTGATATTTAATGAATTAATTTCCAATTCGTTGAAGCACGCTTTTTCCTTTGTTGAAAATGGGAAAATAGACATTGACATTCAAGAAGAAGAAAACGAATGGCTAATCATTCGCTACATGGATAACGGAAAGTGGAAAAAACGCGAAAATTACGCAAGTTTTGGTATGACTCTGATTGATACATTGGTCGATCAATTGGATGGTAAAATTGAACGAATCTTTGAAGAACATGCAACGATTTACAACATTCGGGTGAAAAACCAAGAAGACGCACGTTTGCCAATCTCCTAATCCGATTACATCCCTTGCAAATATTGCTCATTCTTCTTGCGATCTTCTTCCGAACCCGTGTTGCAACCGTTTGATTTTTTCTTCAATAATTGTATGTATTTTACTTGAAATTGCATCGGATAGTAGCGACTAGAATACCAATCCAAATGAGCGCGACCCCCATTCCAATCTTGAATCCCAACCAATGGAATTTGAACTCCTGGAATCAGATATTTCCCTCGTTTAATTCGAATTCCAAAGCCCAAACCATAGTGAAGTTGCGCTACTAAATCTCCAGCAAATTTTTGCGTTTGAGGCAATACTGGCTGTGTATAATTGGTTGAACCTCCTGTGATTAAATAATCCAAATTCAATCCTAGTGCATTATCAAAAAAGTAGTTCTTGGTTTTATTGATGTAAATTAATTTGTGTACTGCAAACCGCCCATAGACGTATCCGTTATAAAATTTTCCTTCGCCTGTAGATGAAAGAAGTACATTTCCCAACGCATCCAATTGATCCAAGGTGGTTGTTTCTTTTCCACCAAGTAGTTTGTATCCCACTCCAAAATCAAAATAATCGACCACGCGACCCAAACGGGTTTTTGCTTTGCGCATGTTGAATTTTGCCATTCCAATTTCAGCATAAATCCCCAATCTTCCAGCAGGATCATGCATATATTGATAACGAGCATTGTTTGAATCAAGAGCTACAACTGGATTCACTTTCCGTGTAAACGTATAGGTTCCGCCCAATTGAACTTGAATTCCCCACGGCTTGTAATCATTGAAATCTTCGGGTCCACCAAAGAAATCTTTCCGCTTTTTTTTGGGTTTGTAAGTCGATTGAGCCTCCGAATAAAACGGAATGAAAGCCAACAAAGTAAAGAATAAGACTATTTTTCTAAAGGAGAATATCATAACGGAATCAATTTATTGCAACATCTGGTTTCAAAACGAAAATTTCATCACAAGGTTACACAATCCGAATTGGTAATGAACAGCAAGTTACGAAATACTTTTCACACACTTTTGTTAATGTCCTTCAAATAGTCATCTTTCACAAAGAAAATAGTACTATTCACACAAAAATGGGAGTTGAACGGAAAGATTGCCATATATTTGATTCTTCGTAATTTAGTCTGTGAAAAAATTTCTTCTTGCTCTGTACTTTTTTACCTGCTTCATTCATGTAATAATGGCGCAAGATCCATGGTATTTATCCTATCAAGATGAAAACAAACTTCCTTCTAACGAAGTGTATAGTATTGCACAAGACAAGCAAGGATTTATTTGGATTGGTTGTGATGCAGGCTTGTTTCGCTTCGATGGGTTTCGATATCAAGCATTTACTTCTAAAAACCAAGAATCAAACGCAATTTCGGGGCTCACCTTTTCTTATTCGAAAACCTTGTATTGCTTCAACTTTAAAAATCAAGTTTTTTACCTTGAAAACGAACAACTTAAAGAGTTACATCACCCATTTTATCAAATCACACAGATCACAGCGAATCAATCGAATCAAATTGCCATTAGTCACGCTTACGGGATTTCAATCTATGATGAAAAAAACAATAAATGGACTGAAATAAAAAATAGTCTTGAAGCAGATAAAGAAGGTAGACTAACAAAAAATGCCCATCAAAATTCTTTTTACTTTATTCAAAAGGAAGGAATGTCTATCATAAAAAATGGTAAAGTGACTATTCATTCTCCTGAACTTGGAAAACTTTACAACCAAGGGAATGTTTTCATGGATTTTGTGGAAGATTCCCTTTTTATTTTTAATCTTGAACCAGATCGTATTTTTCGATATTACCAAGGAAAATCAGTCGAATACAACCATCAAAAGTTAAAAAACCTCATCGCAGGTAAAAAAATCAATTTGGTAAAGCGAATCAACGATGACTTGTGGATTTGTACATACGAAGGAGTCATCCGATTTCGACCAAGAACTGGTGAAGTTCAAACCTATTTCTCTTTTTTATCTTTTTCAGATATATTGTTGGATCAGGAAGGAAATTTTTGGTTTTCTACTTTAAATGCCGGAATAATTCGAGTTCCAAACCTTTCTTCTTTGGTGTGGAACAGAGACAACGATAAAATTCGAAATGATCGGGTTGTTCGGGTCACTCATTTCAATGAAATGATTTATTTTGCCACTTCGGATGGAGTTGTTTATGTTTTAAATAAAAATACACGGGAAATTCAATCCTTCAAAACACAAATTCAAGCTGATATTCAAAGTTTTGATTTTGAACCATCCTCTCAAACGCTTCAATTCAACATAGCCGATCAACTATTTTCCATTTGCAACGGAAAGTTAACCCGTGAATTTCCAACGATAAAAGCATCCAAAACTTGGAAAAAATGGAACGAAACGTGGTTAGTCGGAAGTTCACAAGGATTTTTTATCAAGACCAAAACAGGCGAAAAAAAGTTGGATGTAAACTGGGTACGACAGTTAAAATTAGATCCAAAAAGTAGGCGGGTTTGGTCAGCTACCAATCAAGGCTTAATGCTTTGGGAAAACAAAAATCAACTTTGGGAGAAAAAAAGAACGTTTTTACCTGATATTCAAATAAGAAGTATCGATTTCAACCCTGATTCAACGTGTGTTTACGGAATCACTTTCAATGGCATTTTATTTGAAATCAATGAGCAATTGGAACTCAAAAAGTGGATTTCAATTCTTGACAAAAAGCAATTTCATAAAATTAAATTTCATCAAGACCATCTTTATCTTGCAACAAATGAAGGACTAGGTATTTATTCTTTAAAAAGGAAAAAACTGATTTGGAAAACAAAAAATAGCGACTTAACGTCCAACTTAATTCAAGACATTGCAATTGTAGAGAATCAAATCTGGTTAGCTACAGGAAAGGGACTTCAATGTTTTCCCTTACATATGCCCGCAAAGAATTTTTTGGCAGATATTGATGCCCGAATTTTGGTTGATAACAAACCAATTGCACTCCAAAAGTTTATCGAAATAAAAGAAGGTCAGTCCATTAAGATTTTACTTAACACCTTGCATTATTCCAGTGGAGGTGAATTTGTTTATTGGTACAAAACAGCCAAAAATGCGCAAAAATGGTCTGTTCTTCCAGGTTCTACACAAGCAATTCCTTTGTTACAACTTCCAGAAGGAACTTTTGAAATCGAAATAATTGCCGTTAATTTGAATGGTGAAAAGATCAGTGGTTCGTTTTATCTAAATGGAATTGTACACCCTAAATTTTGGAAAACAAAAGGCTTTATCGCACTTCTTTTGATTGTTGTGATTTTGATAGCAACATGGATTTACAAAAGAAAATTAGCTCAATCTCGAAAAAAAGCACAACTTGAAAACGAACTAACTACCTCAAAATTAACGGCTATTCAGTCACAAATGAATCCTCATTTTTTATTTAACTCACTGAATTCGATTCAAGATTTGATTTTAAAAGGAGACGTCGAAAACTCCTACTCGTACATCACGACTTTTTCAAATTTGGTTAGAAAAACCTTAAACTATTCAGATAAAGATTATATTGAATTCTCTCAAGAAATTGCTTTACTTGAACTCTATCTTTCTTTAGAAAAACTACGTTTCAAAAATCAACTCGAGTATACCATTTCGGTCGAAAAAACGGACGAATTTTTACTCTCTCCCTTTTTGATTCAACCTTTCGTTGAAAATGCATTGTTACATGGTTTGCTTCACAAAGAAGGGCAGCGCATCTTAGAGATTCAATTCCAAATGATATCGAATAACAACTTAATTTGTATCATCCGTGACAATGGATTAGGAAGGGAAGAAGCAGAAAAAATTAACTCCCGAAAACGAAAATGGCACGAATCGTTCTCAAACAAAGCGATGCTTAATCGGTTTGAATTGATTAGCAAAATGACTCCCGGAAAGTATGGTTATGCATACCGTGATTTAACTCAAAACGACCGTGTCATTGGAACGGAAGTTGAAATTTGTATTCCAATTAAACCAAATTTTTAACTAGCGTTTTGTTCTAGCTTTAATTCACGGTCCATTCCTAAACAAATTTGGGCTATTGCTAAAATTATAGACACGAAAAACGAACGCTTTTTAGTATGTTTACGCACATGCAAAAATTAAAAGTTGTATTAGTTGATGACGAGGAAAGTGCGCGCGATGTACTCGAAAATTTATTGCTTCGCTTTTGTCCTCAAGTAGAATTATTGGCAAAGTGCACAAATGTACCCGAAGCCGTTAAAGCCATTCAAACTCACCAACCTGATTTGGTTTTTTTAGATATCGAAATGCCTCGCTATGCAGGGTATGAAATTGTGGAATTCTTTGACGAAATTAATTTCCACATTGTATTTGTTACCGCCTACGAACATTACGCGCTTCGTGCTTTTGAAATTGCTGCTATTGACTATTTACTTAAACCCATCGATATTGAACGATTGAAATTTGCTGTTGAGCGGGTGCAACAATTAGTGAATTTTCAGCAGCAATCGGAACGCTTGGAATTATTTCGTTCCAGCATGGAAAACAGAAAACTAGAGAAAATCATTATTTCTGATAAAGGTCAACAATTTATACTTCCATTGACTGAAATTCTAGCCGTAGAAGCGATGGAATCTTATTGTGTCATTCACACGGTAACGCGAAAACACACCATCAGTAAAAACCTGAAACATTACGAAACGATCTTATCCGAGAACGACAATTTTTTTCGCTCTCATAAGTCATGGTTGGTCAACCTCGAGCACCTACTTCACTATTCAAAATCCGATTTGAGTTTACAACTTGCACACGGAATCCAAGCCAAATTATCGAAATACAAAAAAGCTGAATTAGACTTGAAATTTCACTAAACCTGTCCATTCCTCAACTCAATTGGCTGTTGCTAAAAAAACTCTTCATTGCTCGACAAAAATCCAATAGGTTTGAAGAAAAAATTTATTTATGAAAAGAACGTTTACTTTTTTAGCTACCTTGCTTCTTACAGGTATTTCATCCGCTCAAACACACGGTTCATTAAACCCAAACTTCACTGGTGTTAATGGAACAGATAATTACGTTCAAGCATTACCAAATGGAAAAATAGTATTAGGTGCAGGAACTTACACTGGTTCGAGCGTTCCGGTCGTATTAAATGCAGATGGTTCTGTTGATGCAACTTTCAACCTTCCCTTTATTGAGGATCTTTATCCAGTTGTAATTCATAATTCAAATGGAATTTATATGTTCGGAACAGCCGCTTCAAGAGTTTCAGAAACTGGAGCATATAATTTCGACACTGATAATTTCACAACTAACTATGGTTTAGCAGGCAATCAATTTAATGGTCGCGTTACTAATGCTGTTGAACTTCCAGATGGTAGTTTCATTGCTGCAGGAAATTTTGATTATGTTCACCATTTTAATGGACCTATATATGAAAATTACATTGTAAAATACAATGCTGATCTTTCATTAAATCCAACATTTATGACCAATGTAACTTCTGGTTTTAACGCAGAGGTTACTTCTATTGCGTTAGACACAGTAAATGACAAGCTGTATTGTGGGGGTAAGTTTACACAATACAACGGTAATGCAGTGAACGGAATTTGCAGAATCAATTTTGATGGAACTTTTGATAACACATTTAATTCAGGAACGGGCTTTGATGTACCTTCACAGTTCCCTACATTTATGAAAGTTTTATCAGATGGTCGTTTATTTGTTTCCAGTTCTAATATTGACACTTATAATGGAACATCTTGTAACAAAAGTTTGATGATAAATGGAGGAAACTTAGTTTCAACTTTTGGAATCATTCATCAAATCCATGATGTTGAAGAAGTTTCAACTGACGTGATTTTAGTTGTAGGCGAAACACTTTCAAAAGATATTCAATACGCGAATACAACAACTGGTGATTTTTTAAATTACAGCACAACATACCCTCAATTCACCTATCCGGATGATTTTGGTACGTTAAATTATGTATCAACCACAAAAATCAAAACCATTACCAAAAGCAATACAGGTAGTTTCTTTTTGAGTGGTTCCTTTACAGAATTTTCAACTGAAACTGTAAATAACATCGTAGAAGTACAATTGTGTGTAAGTGCCCCAAGTTCCTTTTATACGATTAACGGTAATGATTTAATTGCCATTCAAGGAGATTCATACGCTTGGAACGCTTATGATGGAAACGAAAACGTAATTGGTAGCTCTTCAAATCAGACGTTTACACATGTTCCGGGGGCAGAATATTACGGTCTAGAAGTAATTGACGGAATATGTGAATTCAGCGTATTTTTCCCTGCTGGAAATCTAAGTGCTATTGAACAATACAACAATCTATTTAGTATTTACCCTAACCCAGCAACAACATCATTCACCCTTACGAACTTACCATCGGAAGCTACAATTCAATTGATAGATCAAACTGGTAGAATCGTATCAACAGAAAATGCCACATCGCAAACGCAAAGCATCTCAACAAACACTTTGCATTCAGGAATTTACTTTGTTCACGTAACAGGTAAAAACAGTGAAACCAGTACACAAAAATTGGTCATCGAGTAATTTTTTCATAGAAAATTAAAGTGAACCGCAATAGTTGAAAAGGCTGTTGCGGTTTTTTATTGTCCATTCCTAAAGCGAATTGGCTGTTGCTAAAAGAAAGTTGTTTTGTCCTGCCAAAAGGGTGTAATCTTGTCTTGGAATTGAAAATTTTCCAAACCAATTATTCATAAAATGAAAAGAAACATGAAAACAAAACTACTTTTTTGGTCTTTCCTTATCAGTATAGGAAACAGCTTTGCACAATGGACAAGCGTGCCAACTCCTTTCTCACCGTTTAACGGTTACATCAAACAAATTGACGTCGGCTCTCAAAACGAGATTATTTGTGTGGCAGATGCTACCGATGGCTCTAGTTGGTGGTGGTCGTATAAGTTTAATACAACAACAAATTCATGGGATGCGTATCAAAGTCCATATAATATGAATATTTCATATGCTTCCATTGGATCTGATGGAACCACCTGGACCTCAACATTAAACGGATCTAATATTACCAACTTGAAAAACAATGTACTAAAACCAGGAACATTTAAGCGATACCAAGTTCGAAATGCATCTCAATCAATCGCATATAATCCTGGAACAACTTACTACGGTCCCAATTTATATCTTTCCAATGCTTCGGATGTTTTCACCATTCAGTCTGATCCATATAATACTTCCCTATCTCAGATGGATATTGGTGAAGACGGAACAATTATGGGAATTACCTACGGATCAATTAGTGATCCAAAACACTTGGCTAAATATGTAAATGGTGCTTGGGTTTTTGAATCAACACCATCAGGATTAAATACTTGGTCCCATGTATCAGTTGGTGATGCAACCAAAATTCTTGCTGTTCGAAATGGATTACTTTACTACAAAGATCCCGTTACTGGAAATTATATCCAAGATTTGACTGCTCCAGCAAATGTATCTCAAGCGTCCATTGCGAGTGATGGAACCGTCTACCTTTTGACTAGTGCCTTTAACAACAATGTTTACCGAAACACGTGGTCTGGTATTTTATGTGGTGCAATTCCAGTTCCCACTTTTACAGAAAATGTAATTTATACTTGTCCTGGAAGTACCGCTACATTCAACGCATCAGCGACAGGTACGATTTCTTGGTATGATTCTCCATCAGCAACAACACCAGTGGCAACAGGAACAACATTTACATCAGCCCCAGCAACTTCACAAACGACCTACTATGTGGAAAATAACGTAAATGGATGTAAATCTCAGAAAGTAACAGCCACGGTTGCTATGAGTGCGGCGGCGGCTACGCCTGTCAACACAACTCCAACAGCCAATTTAACTGTTTGTCCCGGACAAAGTACCACCTTAACAGCTGCTGCTCATTCATCCTCTTCTACAACCAATCATTGGTTTACCACCAACACAGGATCGAGCTCCATTGGTACTGGAAATAGCTTTACAGTTCCAGGGAATTTATTGAACACAACCAGTACATTCTACTTGCAATCAATTCGTTCAAACGGGTGTAAATCCAGCTATGTCCCAATTACGGTAACAGTTCAGTCAGCTCCTGCAGCACCTGTTAACGCAACTCCAATTTCCTCTTCAACGATTTGTACAGGAGAGTCTACGTCGCTGAACGTAACTGGTGTAGGAACTGTTGTTTGGTTCTCTGATGCTTCAGCAACAACACAAGTGGGAACCGGCTTGACATTCACAACACCTGTTTTAACAAACTCAGCATCATACTACGCACGAATTAATGGAGCAACATGTAATTCTATCTTGACTCCTGTTTTTGTAACTGTTAACCAAAATACAAGCGGTATTCATACCATAAGTGCATGTAGTTCATATCAATGGATCAATGGTCAAACTTATACGACAAATAATACCACAGCAACCCATACACTAACAAATAGTAATGGATGCGACAGTGTTGTTACACTAAATTTGACCATCACTCAACCGTCGACAAATTCATTCTCTGCAGCAAGTTGTAATTCCTATACTTGGAACAATCAAACATACAATGCAAGCGGAACGTATACACAAACATTAATGAATAGTCAAAACTGTGACAGTGTTGTTACACTAAATTTGACCATCAAAACGCCTACAACATCAACATTAACGCAATCAGCTTGTGGTTCATACACATTAAATGGTCAAACGTATAATACAACAGGAGCATTCACACAAATACTAACGAATGCGGTGGGATGTGATTCAACAATTACACTAAATTTAACGATATTGAACCCAACAAGTTCAACTGTTTCAGGTTCTGCTTGTGGAGCATATACGCTCAATAATCAAACATATACTAACTCTGGAACATATACACAAACGTTAAGTAATTCTCTTGGATGTGATTCAATTATAACGGTTCAAGTTACGATTTTAGAACCAACTACAGCAACACTAAACATCGAAGCTTGTGATGAGTACGAGTTAAACGGTCAAACGTACAATGCAAATGGAACCTACACACAAACACTTACTAATCAAGCGGGTTGTGACAGTGTAGTTACGCTTCATTTAACCTTGATGAACAACATGTCAACGATTAATGAAAACGCATGTGGATCTTATGTTTGGAACGGTCAAACAATTTCCACTTCGGGAGCATACCAACATACGTATACCAATGTTCACGGATGTGATTCTGTTGTTACACTAAACCTGACGATAAATGAAGTCCCAACGGCTACCGTTAGCGTTTCAAACAATGTACTTACAGTTGCCGAAACAGGATATTTTTATCAATGGTATGATTGTACAACAGAAGATGAAATTGACGGAGCAACCAATTCAAGTTTCTCTCCAAATGCAAATGGTTCGTATGCTGTGATGGTAAGCAATGATGAATGTTATGTTTTTTCAGATTGTGAAAACATCAGCACGATCGGAATCGCTGATTTAAGTAATCCCTCGTTTTTGATATACCCGAACCCTGCTAAATCTTTGGTTTATTTAACCCAAATAGAAGGTGGTGCTACAGTAAGCATTTTGGATGAAACTGGTCGAAAACTAGCACAAGAAACGATTTCAGGAAATACACATACATTAGCTGTTTCCTTCTTAGAAATGGGAGTATATTGGCTACAAGTAGAACTTGTGAACGGAACCCAAATCGTTCAAAAATTAATCAAAGAGTAGTTTTTTTCATCGTGAATGAGAGGATGTTCTTCGGGACGTCCTCTTTTTTTGTCATTTCACAAACAAAACCCACCCATTCCCAAATTGTATTAAATTTCTTCCTTTTTATTTACGAATTTCACATCCTAACAAAATTCATTATGAAAATCAATCATCTCATTCTTTGTACCTTGTTGTTCATGACAACAAATTCATTGTTTTCGCAAATAAAAATCGAATTTCGCGACGGAAAAAATCAGATCGTTTCTGGAGAACTTGTTGCTTCTTACACGGAACTCGACGAGAATAGTAAACCCTACAAAGAATTTCAAACCTACCTATATCAAAGCGACACCTTGTTTACTTTCTCCGTTTACAGCCAATGGAAAACTGAAAATGCTCTGAACCGAATGGATGAACTTCGAATTTATCGGCTTACTCAATCACAACTTGAACGAACTCCATCCATTTACGAAAACACCAACGACCAAGATCAAATTACGCATTATTCCCTCTCTTTTTCTTCTCAAGAAGAACG
>CAYRMV010000011.1:0-43118 GCA_964425255.1 uncultured Flavobacteriales bacterium | reverse complement strand
ACCGTAAAGCCCACCCAAAAGTAAGTTTCAACAAGTTACTGGAGAACTTTATGAGATCAAAACCTGATTATTTATTGACGTAGGAGAAACATATGGGTTATTCAAAAAATTTATCTATTCTTGTTGACAATAAAATCTTAACCACAAAGTAGAAATGAAAAAAGCATCTTTAAAACTTATTAATACCATCATTTTCCTCATTTTAAGTTTTTCACTTTTATTCCCTCATTATGAAATATTAACGCATGGAAAATTAGATGAATCTTTTAGTTTAGTAAGTCAATTCTCAAATCCGCATCAATCAGGTTTTTCTGGGGGAGGATTTTATATAACATACAATGGATTCGGTTCAATTACATCGATGTTAAATGTGTTAATTATCTTTTTCATTTTGATTATGCAATTGAGTGAAAAATTATCAAGAAAAACACTAAAATTAATGCTCAATATTTTCATCGTTTTGAATTTAGCGTCTTTGTTTGTCAATATGATATCACCCTTTTTTTTGAGTGAGCCGGATTCTTTTAAAATTAGTTTTTACCTTTCAATGTTATTGGAAATAGCTTTTTTTTATTTTTCTTTTGCTCAAATTAAACGCCTAAACTGAGATGTACAGAGAAATGAACAGATTAAATCCGATAAATGAATAGAATAAATGCATTACGTATTGGAATGATCACTTTATTTTTATGCATGGCGAGCCAATCAAGTTTTGCACAAAAAATAAAGAAAAATGAAATTATTCGGTACAATTGGATTATAAATAATTCAGTTGTTGCTGATTCTGCTGAGGTATTTCTATCCGATACGTTGGAACTGATTAAATCCTATGATTTACAACGAGATGAAGATATGAAAAATGGAAATGATGAATTTATCAATTCTATTTTTTTGCCATGTTGGGAACTTATTTTTTCAAATCCACTTTCCGACATGAAAATTGATTCAGATGAATTTGAAATTCATTACATCAACTTGAGAGAAGCTTCAATTCGAAGAAGATTGTGGGTTGATAGTCTTACATTCGAGATTTTAAATAAATCACCAAAAGAAATTAGCCAAATATCATCTCAATTTTATTCTAAACTTAGTCAATTAGAAACAGGAGAGTTTATTGAAATTATTGATTCGATTCAAAAGAATAATTTTCACCTTCAAAAAGTCAATGATGGATTTCAAGTAAATAAATCAGAAAGTGGTCGATTTGTTCATGCTCCAAAAGGAGTCAACAAAGGATTCTGGACATTTTCGAATCAAAAGTTGGTGTTTTCAAATAGATTTGGAGATAGCAGATATGAATATCGAGTAGAACGGGTTGATAAATTGAGCATTCGATTGATAAGAGTTTTATAGTTTGAAGAAATATAATCATTAGAAAATCAACAAGTAGTAACATGAATGAAAAACACAAAAATGCACAAAACTGGTTTGTTTTCATTTTGATTTTGAATAAAATAGGATAACCCATGGCAAGAATAATTAGTACGATCGTTTTTCTTTTGATGATTCATTTTTGTTCGGGTCAAATAGTGAAGGAGTATTTGTTTGGTGATAGGTTTCCGATAAACGATTCTTCTTCATTGGTATTGATGATTAAAGATCCTCAAACTGAATTTGCGAAAGAATTGAATCATCGAATTTATTCGGATACAAACTTTCTAAAACGAATCAAAAAAGAATGGTTTTATGAGTATGATCCAGAAAAAGGAAAGTTGCAGCACTTCTGTGACTATGATCTGTTTTTCTACAAATTAGAAGGAACAACAATGACCTATTTGACTAAATTGAATTCACATTGCGGAATTTCTGAAATCAATTGTTCTGATTTAACAGATTTAGCAAACAATGGGAAACCTTTACATGTTGACACCCTAAGCTCGATTCCAGCAAATGCCCAAAAAGAGGATTTATTTAATAGTCATTTCGTATCATCCAGTTACTTAAATTCTATCGAGTGGAGTATTTGTAAAACAAGTCGTTATCCAAAATTATTTTACGACGGATATGTTAAAACAACAATTAAACTCGATACTTTATTTTCCATTTCAAAGAATATTCAAAATTTCATTTTCCATTACAAAGAAAACGGCGGCAACTTCAATTGGAATGCATGGTATGATAATACGGACAATAGTTTTAAATTTCAACGGTTTGAAAAATTCAAAGAAAGTTTTGATTTAGAGGTTTACATTTATCTCTTCAAGGAAGACTTCGAAAAATTTAGAGACTTCGAAATCTATCCAATTGCGTTTGAGATTCCCGAGAATAATAAACTAATCTTGATTTACAATGATTAATTTTGACTTTCAGGAATTTAAAGCAAACAATCATTCAATTTAATGCTTATAATTATCTTTACCAGTAATTTGTTTTTGAATCAATAGTAATTGATTTTCCCTTGAGTGGGGGAAAGAGGGGGAGGGCAATTTAGAACAAAATAAATCGACTAACTTGAAACCTTTGAATAAATCACAAACGAGTAAATAGGTAATATGAGATTCCTTTTGATAGCTTTTTTTTTGTAATTTAATCGAAGATTGATTATCTGATTAATTTTACGTTTAAATGATGAATAAACTGCTTTTAGAAAATGAAATACCATCCTAAAATCCACTTCTGGAAAGTTGATGAAGAAAGAGCTCTTGGTTTTGTATGTATAAATGTATTTGAATTTAAAAGCGAAGAATTTAGTCTCCAAACTGAAATCAAAAATGGTTTGTTATTCGAGGGTTATTTTTGGCGAGAAATAACACTAAATCAAGTAGATGAATCAATTTATGGTTCAATTAATTTGGACAAACTAGTAGAAAGTGATTGGATATATGTTGATTCAATACAACTGGAAAAACAATTTCAGAAATTGTGGAGCGAGACTGATTGGGGTAAAGATTTACATGTTTTTAGACATTTTTATTCTGAATCAAAAGAATTTTTTGATAGGATTGATTTTAAATCGGATAAACATTATTTTCTAAATAAAGATTGGATTGACAAAACGAAAACAATTGAATTCGATTTTTTTACTTATTTAACCATTGTAATTTCGATCGGAGAAAATGCTATTGCTGTTACGACCTTTGGTGAAGATTAGTTTACAGTTCATTAGAATGAAATCAAAATGATTTAATCGATTGTAGCTTTAAATCAAGCTAAAAAAATAATTGTAACTTCACCCAAAAAATCCATGCAAGACATCCTATTTGATTTTATATCGAACTACATTACGTTGACGGAAGAAGAGAAAAATGCCCTTGTTTCTTTGGATATTTTTCACTCTGTGCCGAAAGGAACCGTTTTACTCAAGCAAGGCAACTATTCGAAACAAAGTTATTTCGTTTTAAAAGGGTGCATTCGTTCGTATTACGAAATCGATGGAGAAGAAAAAACAACGGCTTTCTTCACGGAATTAGAAGCTTTAACTCCTCCCTGTGTGGTTACGAAAGCGCCATCCGATTATTTTGTTAGTTGTGTCGAAGATTCCATTTTAATCATCTCCAATTCTGATATGGAAGTGGAAATCAATCAAAAATTCCCCAAATTTGATTCCATGTGTCGGGTTTTGTCTGAAGAATTATTGGCTAAGCAACGAATTGATTTTGATGAATTTAAAACTTCTTCTCCCGAACAACGCTACCTCAATTTACTGCAAAAACGACCCGATTTATTGCAACGCGTCCCACAACATCAAATAGCCAGTTATTTGGGAATTAAACCGCAATCCTTAAGTCGATTAAGAGCAAGAATTGTTGAAAAAAAGAATCACTGATCATTTCTTAACTTAAGTGAACGTTTTGAGGTAAGTCGTCCAACTACATTTGCATCAATCAATTTAAAAATGTGAGATGCTAAATAGAAATGTACACGTAGTATTGTGTTTGTTATTCATGAACGCTTTTTGGGGAATGAGTCAATACGACCAGCAAGACAGCACGTATAAGAAATGGTTTGTTGGAACTTCCTTGTTTGTTTTACTTGGAAATCTAGATCGTGAAAATCCACCCAATTTTGTTCAATTAAACATCGCCTATCGCTTGACAGGAAAAGATGTGATCACGGTGGCACCCAAAACATGGAAATATGCTTGGCCAAACGGAATTCATCCTTTTTTAAATGATGCTTACAAAAAACCAGAAGAAAAATTTCCTGGGTATGTCCGTGAATATGGTGTGACGCTTTCGTATACACGGTTTCTTTGGAAAGGATTGTATGCGCAATTAGACGTGATGCCAACTGCACAACGATTTTTCAACGACAACAAACAAAAAATCGACAATGGATTTCAAGTGTTTAATTCCTATCGGGTAGGGTATCATATCAAACTATTTAATGATCGTTTTTTCTTTCAACCTTCCGTTTGTATGACGCATCGTGCGTATCACACAACTTTACCCAATGGGTTCAAACAACTGGATGATAAATGGTCTAAATTCGTCTTTCCCGAACCTGGATTGAATATTGGGTTTAATTTTTAGATTAATTTGTCTTAAATATCTTGAAATGAAAGCGATTACAAAAATGAAATACGGCGGTCCAGAGGTTCTGCGTTACGAAGATGTTGAAATTCCATCTATTGAAGCGGGGCAGATTCTCATCAAAGTGTATGCGAATTCGGCTAATCCAGCTGATTGGCACATCATGCGAGGAAAACCCTTTTTTGCACGACTCACGTTTGGTTTATTTAAACCCAAAGAAAAAATCCTTGGTGTTGATTTTGCTGGGGTTGTAGAGCAAGTAGGTGCGTCTGTGACTAATTTTAAAGTAGGTGATTGCGTTTTCGGAGAAAGTCTAGCTGGTGGTGCTTTTGCAGAATACATTCGAATGGATGAAAAAAAATGTGCCAAAATACCTGAAGGACAAAGTTTTTCTGAGTTCGCCTGTTTACCAGTTGCGGGATTAACTGCTTTTCATGCCTTGGTAACTTTCGGTAAAATTGAAAAAGGCGAAACTGTTTTAATCAATGGTGCATCTGGTGGAGTTGGTCATTTTGCGGTACAAATTGCCAAGGAATATGGAGCAATTGTTACGGCTGTTTGTTCGAGTAATAAAGAAGAATTTGTCAAAAAGTTGGGTGCAGATTATGTAATTGCTTACGACAAAGAAAACATTCATACACACACAGGGAAATACAATCTTGTTATTGATACGCATGGAAACCTAGATTTTCAAGATTTCAAACGCATGGGGCATCGTGGGATTTTGACAGGTTTTACATCGATGGGGCACATGTTTTCGATTTTACTTAGAAAAATGATATCGAAATTTCCATTGATTCAATTCACAGTAGATGCAAAGCCGAATGATCTAGAAAAATTAGCCATTCTCTTGAAAGAAAACAGAATTAAAGTTTACATCGAAAAGACTTTTACAGCTGAAAATATTCCTGATGCCATTCGTTACATCGAGTCAATGAGAACACAAGGGAAAGTGGCTATGATTTGGAGAAAAGAGGATGGAATTTAAAGACATTTTTTGAACCAATCAATTAATTTGTCTCTTCAAAATCATCAACGATATTTTTCATGCGATTGAAAAAAATGAGTATCATTGTGATAGTTAATATCAAACATGTCACGAAATTACAACCAACAAGAATCGATGCGCCTTGCAGCTGAAAAAGTCAGACTTCAACGCGAAAAAGAAGAGCGCGAGGACAAAGAATTTTACGAACGAATCACTTCCGGTCCAAGATGGTTGATTTTTCAAATTGTGGTCGTTTTTTGTACAGCGATGTTCTTATTGACCACCATCGATGAATTTGTTGATGGATCTACGAAAAAAATATCCGAAAGAGAATGGAAATTGAATCGAGATTGGGAGTATACATGGCACAAGGTAATTGAAGTAGAAGGTTATTTGTTTTTCCCCACTTTAGACGATTGGAGTAGTCGCAAAGAAAATTCGCTCGAAATAATGTATTCACCGATATTTCGAACAGGAAAGAAATTGTGTTTTCAGGTAAAAGTGGACGACAATTACGAACGCACACAAGTTGAAATCCGTCAACGATCCATTTTTACGTGGTTTCCAGCATTCCAATTGTTCATGTTGATTCCACTTATTACGTATCTTTTTAAAAGGCAAAGTCCGTGGTTTAATTTTGCCCGTGTTTTTTCTTTGTTCATGATTTTCCCCGGTGCGTTGATGGTGATTTATTTTACGTTGATGTAGGGTATTTTGTTGATTTGTAACTTTTACCTGAAATTATCGAAACGAATACAATTACTTTCCCCCTTTAGAGGGGGACAAAGGGGGAGGATAAAATGGCTCTTTTTTATGTTTTGAAAATCAGAGTTTTATCTAATTGGTAGTTGTGATTAATAACATGTGTTAATTTTCCAATTATTTCATCTTTCCAAAGTATCTAATTTTCAATTACAGCAATTTCATTCTCCTTTCGCGATTTATATTTCATATTTTGAATTGCCTGATTCAATTTCGATATCAGTTAAGCCATAACGATATTCAAATTTGAATCCGTTTGAATTTTTTATCAGATACTCTAATCACCTTGAAACCGCACCAAAGTTCTAATGAATCTTTGTGAAATTTATGATTGATCTCTTTGCAAGGAATCGTTTTATCTCTACAAATTTTGTTTCCAATATAAACGTAATTCATGTCATAGATGAACATATTCGAGATGATGTCTTTGTATAATTTACAAGCAAGTTTACGATTCAATATGGATAGGCTATCTTTTTCCATAGTTGTATACAATTTGAATTTCAGGCTGAATACATTACTGCCGTATGGACCTCCGAGACCAATCTTCGGTTTAATGATATTGACTTGTTTAAATCCGATTGTTTTAAGCGAATCAATTAGATTTTTTTCTGCGAGGTTTTGGTTTTTATAACAACAATTTTCACCCGTATTTTGATAGGATTCTTCAAACCATGGCGAAATAAAGAATAAAAGTGGTCGAAAAGTTAGAATTAAAATGAACCAAATAAGAATGTTGATAATCTGGATTTTATTTTTCATTTGTTTCATTTTTCCAAAGTATCCCATTTTCAATTACTGCAATTTTATTCTGCTTTCGCGATTTATATTTTATTTTCATTTGATGGATTTGATGGTTTTTTTTAGAGTTAGTAATTATTAAATTATAAACCAAATATAACACAATTCTTTCGTTTGAAAACAGAAGCACTTCTCATTCAATCCTTTTTTCATTATCTTTGAATTATGCAGAAACAAATTTGGGTTGGAATAGTATTTCTATTGGGAATCAGTATGCTGAATGCGCAGCAGGGCTCGACGCTCTCGGATGTCGTTTATTTTGGTGATAATTTGGGAAATCTAAATATGCATTATTTTCGCCCCGATTCCTTGCCAGATGCACCCGTTCCTTTGGTGGTTGTATTACACGGTTGTGGTCAGAAAGCAGAAGATATTGCTTCTTTGACTGGGTGGAATAAACTCGCTAAATTGCATGGTTTTATGGTGTTGTATCCTGAACAAAAACTAGCAAACAACCTCAATTTGTGCTTCAACTGGTTCAACGAAACGGATTCCAATCGGGGAGAAGGGGAAGTGGCTTCCATCCAACAAATGATTAGGTATTCTACTCAAAATTGGAACATCGATACTTCCCGTATTTTTTCTGTTGGATTTTCCGCCGGTGGTGCGATGTCGGTGGCAATGTTAGCCAGTTATCCCGATGTGTTCGAAGCGGGTGCAGCCTTTGCAGGCGGACCCTTTCAACTAGCAACCAATTGGAAAGAAGGAGCAAAAGCCATGCTCGGAAACTTGGAATTACCTTCTGCTGAACTCGTTCGAAGAGTGAAAAAGCAAGTTCCGAATTTTACACAAGATTACCCAAAACTGATCGTTTACCAAGGTCTCAACGACCACATTGTTGCACCTAAAAGTAGTTACATCCTTGTCAATCAGTGGCTCGGACTTTCAACCCCACCACTTCAAAAACAGGAAGTAGAATTTCCGCTTGAAAAATCGAAACAAATTCGTCGAACATGCTACACAGATGCGGCCAACAAAGAACGAATCGTTTTCTATGAGATTGAATCACTCGGACACCGCGTATTAATTGACCCCGGAAGCAAACCTGAGCAAGGAGGTCAACCCGGACTTTTCACCGAACAAATTGGATTTCACTCGACCTTTCAAACCGCCGTTGATTTTGGATTGATCCCAAATGCTAAATAAGGTTATATTTTCCTTCTTTGTTTTCGTTTCTACCTCCTTCATTCAAAAAATAGTGTATCTTTGCGCCCCGTAGTTACAAAACGTTTTTATGTCCAATTCAACCAAATACATCTTTGTAACCGGGGGAGTTACTTCTTCACTCGGAAAAGGGATTATTTCAGCATCTTTAGCCAAATTATTGCAGGCTAGAGGGTATTCAACAACCATTCAAAAATTAGATCCGTACATCAACATCGATCCAGGAACACTGAATCCGTATGAGCACGGGGAGTGTTTTGTTACCGACGACGGTGCTGAAACAGATTTGGACTTAGGTCATTACGAGCGTTTTCTAAATGTCCCAACCTCTCAAGCTAACAATGTGACGACCGGTCGCATCTATCAATCGGTGATCGAGAAAGAACGTAGAGGTGAATTTCTTGGAAAAACCGTTCAGGTCATTCCTCACATTACGGACGAAATCAAAGAGCGTATTCAGATTTTGGGTAAAAAGGGTACGTTTGATATTGTAATTACGGAAATCGGTGGAACGGTAGGAGACATCGAATCTTTGCCTTACGTGGAGGCTGTTCGCCAAATGATGTGGGAGTTTGAGAGCGATTGTTTGGTGATCCACCTTACTTTGGTTCCTTACTTGTCTGCAGCAGGTGAGTTGAAAACAAAACCAACCCAACATTCGGTTAAACAGTTGTTGGAATTGGGAGTTCAGCCCGATATTTTGGTGTGTCGCACCGAGCATGAATTGGACTTAAATCTACGTAAAAAAATTGCGAAATTCTGTAACGTAAGCATCAATGCGGTGATTGAATCACGGGATGCTGAGTCAATTTACGATGTTCCGATGTTGATGCAAGCCGAAGAATTGGATAAAGTGGTTTTAGATAAATTAAATCTTCCTTCGAAATCGGTTCCAAACTTGGATTCGTGGAAAGATTTCTTGTCTCGTTTGAAAAATCCAACATCAGAGGTAACCATCGGTTTAGTTGGTAAATACGTAGAATTGAAAGATTCGTACAAATCAATCAATGAATCATTCATTCATGCAGGAGTTGCCAACGAATGTCAAGTGAAACTGAAATGGATTCACTCAGAAAAATTAAGTCACGCCAACATAGAACAGGAATTAACGGGCTTGGATGGAATTTTAGTTGCTCCAGGATTTGGTTCTCGCGGAATTTCAGGTAAAATTGAAGCCGTTCGCTTTGCACGTGAAAATCAAATTCCTTTCTTTGGAATCTGTTTGGGGATGCAATGCGCTGTGATTGAGTTTGCACGCAATGTCTTGGGCTTAGAAGATGCACACACGACCGAGATTGCAGAAGATTCAACACACCCAGTGATTTCCATGATGGAAGAACAAAAAAGCATTGCTAACATGGGTGGAACGATGCGATTGGGAGCTTACAAATGTCAAGTAAAACCAGGTTCTAAAACAGCCAAAGCATACAACGCTGAATTGATTTCGGAACGTCACCGTCACCGCTATGAATTCAACAACGAATATTTAAAACAATTTGAAGAAAATGGAATGATCGCCACTGGAAAAAATCCCGATACAGGATTGGTTGAAGTGGTCGAAATTCCGAAACATCCTTGGTTCGTGGGAGCACAGTTTCACCCAGAATACAAGAGTACAGTAGCAAATCCACATCCGTTATTTGTCGCATTTATTCAAGCGGCATTGGAAAATAAACAAGCATAAGAAATGGATAGAAATACAATGATCGGTTTAGGTTTGATAGGTGTCATTTTTGCGGCATTTACTTACTTCAACCAACCATCTGCAGAAGATCTAAAAAAAGAAAAAGAGCGCAAAGAATTAGCTGAAAAAACAGCAAAAAAAGAACTCGATAAAGCAGAAACGAAAGCGAAAAAAGAGGAGGTTAAAACCGAAACAACTTTGTCTGTGGATTGGCAACCGAAATTAGATGCCGATAAAAAACAAGTAAAAGACCAAAAAGGCGGTTTGGTTTTCGTAAACAAAACAACAGGGAAAGACACGACAATTGTTGCTCCAGCGACTGAAAAAGTACAATCCGTAGTGAAAGGCGAGTTGGTTCGCATGGAAACCGATAAGTTGATCATCGACTTCAACACAAAAGGAGGGGTTGTTGCTGCGGCTTACTTGAAAGAGTATCAGTCTTACCGTGAGTTTAAGAAAGACAAAAACGGGAAAAAACCATTGAAGTTATTCGGCGAAGAAGATGCCGTGAATGAATTAAAATTCCCAATCAACGGAACCGATTTCCGAACAGGTGATAAGTTGTTTCACGTCGTTAAACAGACCAAAAACAGCATTGTATTGGAATTGACACCGGAAGAAGGTCAGTCTATTCAATACACTTATACCTTGAAACCAGGGGCTTATGATTTGGATTACGAAATCGCGTTGAAAGGATTTGATGGAAAAGTTTCGGCAAACAATGTCATGTTCAAATGGAATGTACACATGTACAAATCAGAGCGTTTGTTGTCTGAGCAACGCCGAGTTTCAACTGTTTGTTTCAAATACAAAGGAGAAGATTACGATTGGTTGAGCGAAAATGCCAACGATGAAGAAAAAATGGAGCAAGAAGTGGAGTGGGTTGCTTTCAAGCAAAGTTATTTCTCAACGATCTTGAAACCGCAAGGAGGATTCCAAAAAGATGGTTCTGTTATCAAAATCAATAATTTTGATGAGAACGCGAAAAAATACCATACGCACATCAAAAAATACACGTCCGAAATGAATTTGGGCTTGTCCAACACAGGAAGTGCCAATGTGAAAATGAATTGGTTCTTTGGTCCAAATGATTACGAAGTGTTGAAATCGTATGACAATGGCTACGAAGACATCATCAATTACGGTTGGGGACTTTTCCGCTGGATTAATATCTATGCGATTCAACCTTTGTTCAATTTCTTGGCAACAACTGGTTTAGGTTTCGGAATGGTTATCTTATTGTTGACTTTGATTTTGAAATTGGTTTTGACGCCAATTCAATGGAAAATGTATGTTTCTTCGGCGAAAATGCGCATTTTGAAGCCAGAAGTAGATGCATTAAACGCCAAATACCCGAAGCAAGAAGACGCCATGAAAAAACAAATGGAAATGATGTCTTTGTACCGCGAAAGTGGTGCCTCTCCTTTGGCAGGTTGCGTTCCGATGTTGATTCAGATGCCGATTTTATTGGCTGTATTCCGATTCTTCCCAGCAGCGTTTGAATTACGTCAACAACCGTTCTTGTGGGCAGAAGATTTATCTTCGTATGATTCTATCTACGATTTTGGATTCTATATTCCTGTTTACGGAGATCATATTTCCTTGTTTACTTTGTTGATGGCAATTACAACCTTGGTGTATACGCATTTGAACAGCGGAAATATGCAACAACCACAACAACCAGGAATGCCAAACATGAAAGTGATTATGTATATTTTCCCATTCATGATGATTTTCTTCTTCAATAATTATTCATCTGGTTTGAGTTACTATTATTTCATCTCAACTTTGATGTCTATTTTGATCATGGTTGCTATCAAGCAATTCTTTGTAGATGAAGATAAATTGAAAGCAAAAATGGCAGCTAAAAAAGCGGACGCTAGTTCAACTACGAAAAAGAAATCGAAGTTTCAAGAACGCTTAGAGCAAATGCAAAAAGTGCAACAAGAACGTTTGAAAAACGGAAGAAAATAAGTACTTTTCATAAAGAAATAAGGAAACCTTGGCAGCAATGTCAAGGTTTTTTTGTGATGTGTAGTTACTGCCGAAGGAAGCTCCACGGGTAACGTAGTTAATTTGCTATTTTAAAAACATGGGTCATTGATAATCAGAGGGTTTAGAATAGTGAGTAGTTAATCAAAATTTCTTTTATTTTCGAACATCGAATTTAGGAATTCAAGTACAACTTTTATGACTGGTAAATAGTTTAATTGGGTAATTTTAATTCGAAAATTTTTCAGTTTAACTGAAATTAATTACTTTAGAAGTAGAATGTCTGAAAACCTTAAAACAGATCATAATTCAAGACCTCGAAATCCGGTCATCTCAAATGCATGTTTTCTTGCAGGTTGTATCGGTTCTTGGGGACGGGGCACCTTGAAAATCATTAATTCTTGTAAAGAATATGGTTTGCCTGAACCATTAATTTCTGTGAAAAATGGGGGCATCGAAGTCTCGTTGTTGGCAACTAATGAAAAGAGTAACGAAGGGTTGGTAAAAGGGTTGGCAAAAGAGTTGGTAAAAGACTTCTCAGAAAATCAAGTTAAGATAATGGAATTGATAGAAGCTCGCCCAACCGTAACAAAGGAAGAAATGGCAAAATACATGGGGATTAGTTCCACGGCCATTGATAACAATATTAAAACCCTAAGCAAAAAGGATTCTTAGAGCGTGAAGGGGGAAGAAAAGAAGGATATTGGAAAATTCTAAAACCTGAATACAGATGATAGAGGTAATCGGACGTACATGATGAGATTGACAATTTTATATATTATTATTTTGATCTGTTTTTACGGATGTAAATCAGATGATAGTTTTTCGAACCCGAAATCCGAAGAAATCTCTCAAATTAAATCAAAAGAGAATTTAAAAATTGACTCTATCAGTCCCAGAATAATTTATGTCAAATATGGAAAGTTCTGTGGCGAATGTGGGACTAATTGCACTCAAATGTATCATCATTTCTTAATTGGTAATATTTCAACATTTTGGACTGATAGAACTGATTCTTATTTTTCCAAAACGGGTTTAAAATGTGAAACCCAAATGAATAGAGAATCTGAAAAATTGAGTTTTGACTTTATTAATAATATACCTGATTCAATTTTGAAATCGAAAACATTAATAAATAGCTATGGTTGTCCTGACTGTGATGATGGATGTGGGATATATTTTGAATTTAAATTGGACGAAGAGAATTCGAAATCAATAATATATAAAATGCCTTGGGATTTGAGAAATACCTCGGGACAAGTTAAAGAACTTGGAGAAATTATTAAGAAAACCTTAGTAAATTTAAAAGAATACCGCTAACAGAAGCTCATGCTCTATTCCGAGATTTTGCTTCGAAGAAACGATTTACTTTATTTAAAAACAATTAAACTTCGAGGTGTCGTTTTCGGTTAGAAAATTCGGATCGGCGCATAGCCTCAGAACGATATTCTGAGAAGAAAAACTGGGAAATTAACTTTTTCAACAATTTGGAGACGGTTTAGTAAATAATAAATTACAAAACAAATTATATGACAAAGAAAGGTTTATTATACATAGTATTGACTTTACTTCCGCTTGTTATTTTAATCTCATGGGGACAAATTTCCATGTATTGGTACAAAACAGCATGTGCCAAAATAACACACCTTGAGAGAAGCAGAGGATGGAAGGTTTGCTTTTATTATGAAAGAGACGGTAAAGTTCTAAATGATAGAGCTGATATGGCTTATTTTAAATACAAGAATCTAAAAGATTTACAGCAGAAAGAGTGCTGTGAGATAAAATATTCGATTTACTGGCCATACAATATTCAAATCATAGACAAAGCTTTAAAAGCTGATTAATATGGGGAAGTTATCACCACCAATCTTCAGCACCAAAAATAACGAACGCGTTGATCAACAATTTTCTGGAGCAATCATCCTTGCTTATCAAAAGATAAAAAAACTACATAATTCAAAATTTCTGTTATCTTTATCAGATACAACAAGGTATAAGCAAAAAAATAGCAGGGATTGAAGCCAACGAAACTTTGTGGACTAAGGAAAGGCAAACCTGATGCAGTTTGAGTTTTGAAGACATACTTTCCATATACCATTTTGGGTATTATAACAGATTTTGGCACGATGAAATGCTCATGAAATTCAATCAAAGATGAGAAAATTAAAACTTCTACAACAATATCAACAAGAAATTACATTTGTATTTATGTTTATCATTGTTTTTATGTTGGTGCCAAAAATTTCATTCACTTACTTTCATAAAAAAGTTAAAGCAAGTTATCAAGGTTTGGACAAAGTTAGAGGAGCACCTCTAATTTTATATCAATATACAGTTGATGGAAAAAAGTATGAAGGTAGTTTTGAAAAGTCTAACATTTCAACAAAAAGACTTGAAATGTTTCAAAATGGTGACTCAATTAACATTAGATATGTAAAGTTTTTACCTTTTTTTAGTCGATATGAAAGAGACGATAACTGATTTAAATGTCATTATTGTCAACACCAGCCACATACTACTAAACAAGGCTTTTTTTTGGAACTAAAGTCTGTAGATGGATCAAGTATCCATTAAGAGAATGGTTAATGTTGTGTAGTGCTGAGACATCATTCTACTGCTGTAATTCGGTTGTGTGTTTTGAATGATAATCTGTACTTTTGTTTAAATAACTAGCATCACGTTAAAAATAAATGAGCATTCTAATATGGGTAAAGCTCTTATCGAACTCATCAAGACTACTGCAAATGAAAGCAAAGCCGTTGAAATTATTGAATAAAAAAGTCGATACAATAGTTAATTTGTTAAGAAAATTAATCAAGCTTGAAAAGAGGTTCTTTCAAAACAGTTGATCCGAAAGATGTATTTAATAAAGAATTGCAATGAAAAGAAATGTTAGTTTTTCGTTTATTTTTATGATTTTAGCTAGTTGTTCATCAAATTCAGAAGACCGTGAAATCAACAAAAAAATACAAAATATAAATTCTGAAATTGAAAAAAATATGAACAAAAAGCCAATTCAAAAATTTGATAAAAAGGATTTTGGTAATCGTATTTGGAAAGATACCACTAGGCTGTAAAACTAGGTAGCGTTATATCTACCAAAAGTAGTAAATCAGGAAACACATTGAAATCCTATTTGTAAAACAAGTATCAAGACAAGATGCAATATTACATGGATCGATTCACAGGATTTATCGTATCAATTTCAGCTTTTTATCTTTTCTTTTTATGAAAATCGTATCTTTAAACTCAACTTTCAATGATACAGTGAAAAATAAACTACTTGCATATCTCTTTCTTCTCATTGGGTGGAATTCATTTGCCCAAAACCAGACCTTTCTAGGGACATTTCGCGGTAGTTATTATTCGATCAAAGATTTTGGGAGTTCCAACCAAATTTGGACAGGTACTCAAGGAAAAGAAGGGGTCCTGTTTTTTGGGAATGACCAAGAAATTCTTTCTTACAATGGGTTAAAGTGGTCCAAAATTCCCACAGAACTGGATTCAAAACGAGAGAAATCAGAAGGTTTTGTTCGGAAATCAAAAGTGTCGAAATTATTAACTAGCTCAAGCGGAATCACGTTTGTTGGTCGGAAAGATAATTTCGGTTTGTTGCAGTTTAATCACTTGGGAAAATTGGTTTACAAGCCAATGGTAATCGATAAGAAACACGAACGCTTGGGGCAAATCTGGTCGATGGAAGAAGATCAGCAAGGAAACATTTGGGTGGTTGGCAAGAGTGCCGTGTATTGGATTGATAAACAATTGAAAGTAAATCAATTGGTTTTACCTGAAAAGTTAAAATCATTTTCGTGTAAAACAGCTGGAAAAACCACCAATGGACTGGTTTTGATTTATTCTCCTGATCAAAATGAAACGGATAAAAAGCATTATTTTTTCGTCGATTTTAAATCCAAAAAAGAAACAAAATTAGAATTACCCAAAGAAATTTCGCTTTATAATATTCGTGGAACAGCCCAATATCAGGGACTTACTTATTTTTTCGATTACAGTAAAAATGTATTTACTCTGAAGCAAAACGGGTCTAATTTTAGTTGGGAAAAACTGGATGAAACTTCTTCCTTAGCTCGATTTTTTCAACTTCATCAACCAAGCAGTGTCAAACAATACAATGATTTGTTGTATGTAGGAACAGAAACTGAAGGTGTCTTTGTGGTTGATTGGAAGGGAACAATTCGTCGCCGTTTTGATTTGGAAGAAGGAATGGAAAACAACAATGTTTTTGACTTATTTCTAGATCAAACGGGGAATCTTTGGCTGAATTTGGACAATGGAATTCATTTTTTTGAAACTTCTTCTCCCATCACCGTCATTGATAAATCTCTGGGAATCACAGCACCCATTCAAGCCATTGATTTAAAAAACAACGAACCGATTTTAGCTACAAACACGGATTTGTTTTTTCTTCGAAACAAAGAAGGACGAACCACTTTTTACAACAGCAATGCACTCGAAGAAATGACATTCGACTGCCAAACTTTTGAGATAGAAGGGAAAAAACGGACACTTGTTGTTGGTTATAATGGCATTTATGAGTGGAATGGTTCTCAGAAAAAATTGGTCGTTGAAGCTTACGCCTGGTCTCTTTTTCAAAATCCACTCAATAAAAATCAATTTTTTGTCGGTTTAGAGTCGGATTTAGCGGTTCTTACTTGGCAAAATAATAAATGGAATTACAAAGTGCTCCCTCTTAAAATTGGAGGAGATATCATTCATTTTACTTCCGATGGGAAAAGTCTGTTTTTTGGGATCAAAGGCAAGGGAATTGGAATATTAAATTTGCGTAATTTATCCTTAAAAACACAAGTATTTCCTCATCCTTTGGATGAAAACAGCCATGTGTATGTGGAATCGTTTCAAGGAAAAATACTGGTTGGATCAGCATTCGGATTGTTTGAATGGAATCCCAAAAAGAATGAATTTAAAGGACTTCCCTCAGTGAACGGAACCGTGTTTTCAGGGAAAAAAGAAATTCAAATTCACCGCTTATACAACGATCAAGATCAAAAGTTATGGGTCGTTTATTATGTAGAGAAAAATGCCGAACAGTTTGAAATTGAAACTGGCTGGCTGTCATGGAATCAAGCATGGAAATGGAATCAAGGGGCGTTAAAATCCATTCAAAACGGCGGGATTTTGTTTGCTTTGGCGCGTGCCAACAGTGACGAAATCTGGTTAGGCAGCGACAATGGATTGTTTATCCTCAACGAGAAGGCGCAACAAAACATGCAAAAGAAATTTGTTGTCCAAATAGATGGTTTTTGGTCAAACAAAAATCAACTGGCGCATTGGGTGAATCAAGTTTCTTCCATCGAACCCATTTCATATGCTGGCAATTCCATTGATTTTTCATTTTATGCAGCAACTTTCCAAACAGGAGGAAAAATGGAATTCCGCTACCGATTGAAAGGTTTGACAGACGAATGGTCGGAATGGTCTGAGGTTTCTCGTGTCAATTTCCCCAAATTATCGGAAGGAACTTATACGTTTGAAGTACAAGGGAAATCGGGATATGGATTCGAAAGTGAAATCAGCTCGTTTGCCTTTCAAATTCTTCCTCCATGGTATCGTTCTTGGTGGATGTATGTGATTTATTTGATTTTGTTTGTGTTACTCATTGTTGTCATTACTCAATTTAGTGTGAAAAGAGTGAAACGTCAAAATCAGCGTTTGGAAGAAATCGTTACAGAAAGAACCCACGAAATTGCGGAACAAAATACCTTGTTGGAAGCACAAAAATCCGAGATTACACGGAAAAACAACGACATTTTAGACAGTATCAATTACGCCAAACGCATCCAAAATACCATTCTTCCTTCAGCTGATGAATTGCGGCAACTCGAATTGGAACATGTTGTATTTTATCAGCCGAAAGACATTGTTTCAGGAGATTTTTATTGGGCTAATCGGGTAGAGGATTCCATTTATTTTGCTGCCGTTGATTGTACAGGACATGGTGTTCCTGGGGCTTTGGTGAGTATTGTCGGATACAATGGTTTGATGCGCAGTTTGACTGAAAGCAATTTGCCCAATCCGAATGACTTGCTCGATCGTTTGCGTGAATTGGTGATTGATTCGTTTCATTCCAAAGGTCAAGAAGACCTTAAAGATGGAATGGATATCGCGCTTTGTCGTTTAGATAGAAAGCAAGGGAAACTGATTTTTGCCGGAGCAAATAATTCGTGTATCATCGTTCGAAAGGGGGAAGTTATAGAGTTAAAAGCGGATAAACAGCCAATCGGATTGTTTGAAAATGCTTTTCCTTTTACACAACAAGAAATGGATATCCAAGTTGGAGATATGATTTACTTGTTTACCGATGGTTATGTGGATCAATTTGGGGGTGAAAAAGGAAAAAAGTTAAAATCAAAAGGCTTCAAAGAATTACTCATTCGTGTTTCTGAATTGGAAATGCGTGAACAACATCAGGCTTTTGCAACGTTTTTTGAATCGTGGAAAGGAAACCTCGAGCAAGTAGATGATGTTTGTATTTTCGGAGTTCGGGTTTCGTGAAATCAAAAAATTAATTCTCATGAAAAAACGAAACTTCCTTTTCTTCATTTTGATTCTTCTTTCATGTTCAGATCAAAAAACTACCTTGCCTGCTCGTTTACTTACCTTGGAACGCTCACAGGAAATCCAAGAGCATATCTTTTATTCGGGGCAAAGTAAAATTATAGACGTTTATGCTGAAATCAAAACAACTCCCTCATCTGAAATTCTTTTTAAGAATGTTATTTCTGAATTGTATGAACACATGAGACGGGTGGATAGTGTTGCTTTTGGGGCAGTTCATGCATTGGAAAAGATGAAAATCGGTTTGTTGCCTGTTTCCATTCAAAAAAAAGCGTTGATAGAGGTTAAATCTTGGAGAAAAGAGGATAAAGTCTACTTTACAAGGATTGATTTGGAACGAATTAATCAAGAGAATGAAGCTTTCTTCTTGGAAAAAAAGCAAGCTTTAGATGCGAAAGAATTGGTAAAAATCATGCAGGATATTCAATTTCAACTGACCTTTCAAACGGGAGCTTACAGGGAATATCGAGGAGAAAAAACGTTTCATTTTTCCAAACCAAAGCTACCCCTTGTTGCAAGCAAAGTGGAATACGTAAAACAAATTCACGCACATTTTGCGCAATCATCGATCGACAAAAAAGAAGATATGCAATCTTTGACTGATATGTATGTCATGCTTGCCATTCCAACTTGGAAAATGAAATCGCATAGCGCAGAAGACTGGTTTGAAAAGCAACTCACGGATTTGGATGTACTTGGCGAAATTCAATTGCTTACCAATTTACAAATTCAATTGTTGAGTGCACGAAGTCTAGCATTGACTCTGATCAGTTCGAAATTGTTGATTTGCGGGTATGGATTTGACTCCATTGCACCAATGGTGACAGGTCAAGCTTTATACAAAGAAGGAGAAAAGGCAGAAATTCAAATTCGCATGGGGGCATTCGATTCGTATCAAAATCCAGAAGTTCAGATAAGTGATAATCAACCGATAGAAATCAGCTACAAAAATGGAGTCGCATTCATCCAATTCAATCCGAAAAAAGGAGAACATACGATGAAAGGAATGTTACGTATTCGAAATAAGGCAGGTGTTTTGAAATCAGAACCTTGGGTTTGGAAATACCGGGTAGAGTAGAAAAACAGGTAAAAGTTGCAAAATAATCTCGTACATTTGAATCAATAAATTGTACAAGATTCATGGAAAAAATCAAGATAGAAATTTGGTCGGATGTGATGTGTCCGTTTTGTTACATTGGGAAACGCAGACTCGAAAAAGCGGTTGAAAAATTAGATTTCTCTGAGCGAGTGGATATTGAATGGAAAAGCTTCCAACTTGATCCTGGTGCACCCAAAACATCGGAGTTGGATCCCTATGATTATTTGGCAAAACGTTATGGAAATGACCGGAAATGGTCCATCGAAATGCATGATCAAGTTACCGCAAATGCAAAGAAAGATGGACTCGATTACCGTTTTGATTTGGCTGTTGTTTCCAATTCTTTGGATGCACACAAAGCGGCACATTTTGCAAAAGAAAATGGACAAGGAGATGCTTTCGAAGAAGCTTTGTTTCGCTCGTATTTCACCGAAGGAAAAAATATTTCGGATGAAGAATTTTTAGTCAATCTTGCCACTGATCTTGGGTTAGATGAATCGGGTGTTCGTCAAGCAATTCATTCCGATGAATATAAAAACAAAGTACAAAACGAAATCATGGAAGCACAACAAATAGGGGTAAAAGGAGTTCCATTTTTTGTATTTGACCGAAAATACGCGGTTTCCGGTGCACAACCTGTGGATGCTTTCGTTCAAACATTGGAACAAGTTCTTGCTGAGAAAGCTTAATTTTTTGAAACAATAAATTGGGAGAAAATTCACCTATTTTCTCCCAAACTTCTATTTTCCAATTCGTTTGGCATGGTTTGAAATATGCGATCCCACAATTGAGAGGAAACTCCAAATGCCTTTTCGGGTGTTTTATAATGGTGATTGGCATGATGAAGCCATAATTTTTTGAGATATGGATGCTTCGGAACGCGTGTATGAACCAAATAGTGAATGGAAGCATACAGCAAATACCCAATCTCAAATCCTGGGAGAAAATAAAGTGTTTTTACTCCCAAAAACAGGGAGAAAATTCCCCCAAAAAGTGCTAGAAATAAGGCTGCTGGAACAGGCGGCATAAACAACCGATTGTGATCGTGTGGCGTGTTGTGATGATATCCATGCATAGCAAAATGAAAGTGTTGGATCCATTTCCATTCGTTGACAAAATGAAAAATATACCGATGCATTAGGTATTCTGCTAAAGACCAACTCAACATTCCTAAGAGAAAGTAAATCAATACTTCGATCATATTTACATGGATTTCTGAGCGTATACCAATAATAATCAGAGTGGAAGCAACGATCAGGTGAAAGATGGTCATCATGATAGGACCACTCATGGAAAGAAGTTCCAAAACAGGATTCGAAAACATGCGAAACTCCTGTTGTTTTTTCGATGAATTCATGTTATTCAGTTTATAAGAGTCAGAAACAAATGTAAAGAAGTAAGATTGGCTACAAAAAAATACTGCGTTAAAAAATCTAAAATAATAGATGATTAAACGACAAAAAACAAATTAAAGGAATTTAAATAATTTCACAAAAAAAAGTGGTTATCCAAAAATCTGAATAACCACTTTAAAATCAAAAAAGTCCTAAAACTCAACAATAATTCCAATTGTTGGTGTAACCGTTGCGGAACTATTTTCCAAAATGACAGGAATCGCATTCGAACCATCTTGTTTTAAAGGTTGTCCATCCGTTGTGGCAAAACCAGTGTTGTCTTCGTTGCGTTTGAACGTATAATAAGGTGTTCCCTCTTGCGCATTGGCGGTTAAATTCTGAATGTCGATGTAGAAATCAAAACTGATTTTCTTGTAGTTGACAATTTTGTCCAAACGCAAATCCAATTGATAATACGATTTTAGTCGCTCTTCATTTAATCGGGTGAAATCCAACACACCTGAACCAATCAAAGCATAACTTTGTTGTGACAAAGTCAAATCCAACGGTGTGAAAGGTGTTCCACCAGTAAAGCGAAAACGAGATCCCAATTGCCAGTTTTTGCCAAATTTATATCCAAGGGTTGCAGTTGCCAAATGACGACTGTCCCACGATGAAGCAATCAATTGATTATTTAAACCAGAATAAAAACTGCGAACGTAGGTATAACTCAACACGTAAAAGATGTTTTTGACTAACTTTTGTTGCAGAAAGAATTCAACTCCGTAGGTTTCTCCTTTACCAGTTGGAATCAAGGTTTCACTTCCAATGGATCCAAATTCGGAACCTAAATTCGCTAAGGAAGAACCATTTGCTACCGAAACAGGGTAGTTGCTATATGTTTTGTAAAATCCTTCTAAAGTAATCCGCAAACTTTCGTTCGGTAAATATTGTCCTCCGAAAACATAATGCGTGGATTGAATGTATTTGAGGTTTTTGTTGATTAATTCGTTGTTTGCATCGCGGAATCCCAATGAAGTGTAAGTCGGAATTTTGTAATAACTTCCGATCGAAGCTGTAATATCCCATTTTTTGGTTACATGATATGCAGCAGACAAACGGGGAGATAAGGTATTTAATGGATTGTTTCCATCTTTCATAAAGGAGTTCATGTCTGTACGCAATCCTCCTGAAAGTAATAATTTGTCTTTGAAAAAATTCTTTGAAACTTGTCCAAATGCACCATATTTAAAGAATTCGATCGAACTTAAAACGTTCAATTCAACAGCTGGACTGATGATATTTCCATTAATATCTGTTACTTCTTCGGCGATTTTGTTGTATAAATCGGTGTTATATTTTACATATTGTCCCATCACACCGAAGGAATACTTCCATCCATTGACAAATTTGTTGTAATCAATCCGAATTTTGTTTTCAATTTCTTGTGATTGTAAACCAAATGTGCGGAAGTTTTCGTCGTCGTTGCGTGCATCTTTGAATCGCTCCAAATTGTTGTTGAACATGTTTCGACTGACTGCAACATTCACAAATCCTTTGTTGATCAAATGCTTCCAAGCTAAACCAGTTGTGTAATTCCATTGATTTATAAAGGGAATGGATCGACGGAAATATTCATTCTCAGGAGATGAATTGCGCGTTTGACCAAAATTGAACTTATCAATCGCCCCCAATCCAATGGCTGTTATTGTGTTTTTAGAGTCAATTTTATGCGTCACTTTGTACTGAAAATCACTGTAGCGAGGTCGAATCGGTAAGTCGATAAGTTTAAACAACAAATCCAAATACGATTGACGTGCTGAAAGCAAGAAATCGGTTTTTTTCTTTTTCCCCATTGGCCCTTCCAAGGTTACTGCCGTTTCGGTAAAACTAGCTCGGATATTTCCGCTGAATTTTTCCGTGTTTCCTTGACGTTGTTTGATCACAAAAGTAGAAGCAAGCGCATTGTCATAGCGAGCATCAAACGCAGAGGAAGTCAATTTTACCTCTTCGATGAAGGTAACATTCAGAATCCCTTGTGCGCCACCCGAAGAACCTTGTGTTTGAAAGTGATTTAAAACAGGAATTTCGATTCCATCCAAGTAATAGACATTTTCGTTGGGAGCACCTCCTCGAATAATGATATCGTTTCTTGGTCCACTTCCGCCTGATCCGCCACCACCAACACCCGGTAAGGTTTGAACTACCCGACTAACATCAAATCCTCCACCCGGACTCGATTTAATCTCTTCAGAAGTCAATTGCTGAACCGATAACGGAGTGGTCATATCGGTTGTTATTGCCCGAGCATTTTTGTTGATAGTGATGGTGACTTCTTTGAAATCGGTCGTTACAACATCCAAATCAAAATTGACAATTTGGGCATTTCCTGAGCTCAATACAATGTTGAACTTCGATTGCATTTGATACCCCTCTAAGGTAACACGAAGATTGTACGTTCCCGTTGGAATGGAAAGTTTGTAATTCCCGTCAATGTCTGATACTGCTCCAAAAGTGGTGTTTTCTACCACGATTTTGGCTCCATAAAGCAGTTCTTGTGTGTTTTTGTCTTTTACTGTTCCAAGAATGGTTCCATTTTGAGCGAAAAGTGGACCAAACCCAAGTAGAATCAATAAAATCACCCATTTCATTAATTTCATGTTAGTACGTTTTCGTAAAGTTTTGCGACAAATATAATACGTTTTCGTAATTAATTTCAATTTTATTTTACGATTTCGTATTTATTTTTTTATATTTGTTACGATTAAGAAACAAGATGGAAAGCACTTTGTTGCAAATTATTCGACATTATGAGCAATTTAAAGAAAAATTGCCGCTCGAATCAGGGAAAGATACCTTGACTGATTTTGTTGCCTACCTCCAAAACTCGGTTGCTCCTGCGGAAAATCATTTTCAAGAAATGGGAACCGATTCATGGAAAATGTTCAACAGGCAAACCTTGATGGAGATGAATGTAGCTTACCTCGGTAAAATGGGGAGATATGTGGATGCCTATTCGCGAAAAACCATGCCGACAACTGCGCTAGCTTCTCTTGAGGAGTTCACGTATTTGATCGTATTACTTCAGCAAGGATCCATGAGTAAAACCGAATTGATTCAACGCAACACACATCCAATCACTACCGGTACAGAAATCATCAAACGCTTGATCAAAAAGGAATTTATTGAACAAGAAGCTGATCCCAAAGACAAGCGAAGTGTACGCATTTTATTAACTGAAAAGGGAAAACTCGCCTTGTTTAGTTCAGCCGAAACAACCCAGAAAATGGCCAAACTAGCCGTTGGAATTCTTTCCGACCAAGAACTGATGCTTCTTCTCAGTATGCTTAAAAAACTCGATGATTTTCACGAAAATGTTCAACGTGAAAACAAACATTTTGACCTGCACGATGTGATGGAGAAGTATTTTTGATTGAGTAAAGTAATATTATTTTGTTCCCATTTTGGTAACAATTCAAATTTGTATTATATTTGTGTATTGTAATGAAAAACATTGTTTCCTTAAGAACATTAAAAGAACATTGGGAAAAACCTGGTAGGGAAGATTCTGAGCAACAACTAAAAGCTTGGTATCATGAAGCGAAATTAGCTTACTGGAAAAATCCCAATGATATTAAAGAACAATACAGAAGTGCAAGTATAGTTGGAAACAATCGTGTTGTTTTTACTATTTGTGGAAACAAATATCGATTGATTGTGAAAATAAACTATGAAACTCAATGGGTATTTATCCGATTTGTAGGAACTCATAAAGAGTATGACAAAATCGATGTATCGAACATTTAATCAAAAACAAAAATGGAAGTGAAATTAATAAAAACAGAAGCTGACTACAATGAAGCTTTAGCAAGAATCGATGCGTTGTTTGATGCAAAACCTGGTACCAAAGATTTTGATGAGGTAGAATTGTTGCTCGTTTTGGTTGGTGTTTACGAAGAGCAGCATTATAAAATTGATACACCTGATCCCATTGAAGCAATCAAATTTCGAATGGAACAGATGAACATGAAGCGTGTTGATTTGGCAAAATACCTCGGTACTCGTGGACGTGTATCTGAAATTATGAACAAGCAGCGAAAACTTACCCTGTCAATGATAAAAAAGTTGCACAAAGAATTTGGAATCCCAGCTGAATGTTTATTGGCTTAGTTTTTACTTTCTTGATTTTTTTGGAAAGAGGAAAGGTTTTATAGTGTTTTATATCAATTCAGATTATTTTCGAAAAACAAAATCATCTCACCAAAACAATTTCCACACAAAAAATAATCGTAACGTCTTTCTTTGTATCTTCGTGTAAGACTAAAAGGGAAGAAATGGTAACGGATCCAAATTTACTGAAAAACTTAATCAAGGAAGGCAGTTTGCTTCCAATGGAAGAGATGCTGGAAATCAAACGGAAAAAAGGCAATTTGTTTATTGGAATTCCCAAAGAAGTTTCATTCCAAGAACACCGCGTTGCTTTGGTTCCTGAAGCTGTTTCTCTCCTGATTGCCAATGGTCATGATGTTAAAATTGAAACGAATTGCGGAGTTGCTGCTAATTTCTCTGACCGTGAATACAGCGAAGCAGGGGCTCAAATTTGCTACGACCGTAAAGAAATTTTTCAATGTGATATAATCCTGAAAGTCGCTCCTCCAACCGAAGAAGAAGTCGAAATGATGTCGGGTGGACAAACGTTGATTTCTGCATTGCAACTTTCTGTTCAACCCAAAGCCATTTTGCAAAAATTGATGCAAAAGAAAATTACTGCCATAGCTTGGGATTATATCCAAGATGAAGAAGGTTTGTTCCCTGTTGTGCGAACAATGGGCGAAATTGCAGGAACTACTTCCATTTTAATCGCAGCTGAATTACTCTCTGATTTTGGTTTAGGAAAAGGAATCATGCTTGGCGGAATAGCTGGAGTTCAACCAACTGAAGTTGTTGTGATTGGCGCGGGAACGGTGGGGGAATTTGCGGTTCGATCTGCTCTTGGCTTAGGTGCATCCGTGAAAGTTTTTGATAGTTCTTTGTCTAAATTACGTCGCTTACAAAACAACATCGGAACACGTATTTTTACTTCGGTTCTTCAACCAAAAGTTTTGGCGAAATCAATCAAACGAGCTGATGTGGTAATTGGTGCTGTGCGCGCTCCGCTTGGACGAACTCCTTGTATTGTCACCGAAGAAATGGTGATGGAAATGAAACCAGGCTCTGTAATTGTGGATGTGAGCATCGATCAAGGGGGATGTTTTGAAACCTCACGCATTACCAATCACGAACATCCAACTTATGTTTCGCATGATGTCATTCATTATTGTGTTCCAAACATCGCATCACGGGTTTCCAGAACAGCTTCTTTTGCTTTGTCCAATATTTTCTCACCGATTTTGTTAGATATGGGTGATCACGGTGGTTGTCGTGAATTGATTAAAAATGATATGGGTTTCCGAAACGGCGTTTACATGTACAAAGGAACATTAACGTCCGAAGTGTTAGGGAAAGTCTTTGATTTACAATACAAAAGTATCGAATTGTTGATGTTGGGCATGTAAGGTATTATTCAAATCCATTGAAATACTCAGTCACCGACCAAGCTTCCGCTTTCTGTGCAAACCATGGTTTTATTTTTGGCCAAACTTCCTCACTGAAAAGGGTCGAATCTCGGTAAGCATTCAACGCTTCTTCGTCTTTCCATAAACTGTATGTGAACACAATTGTCGGATTGTTTTTATCTTGTAAGAGTTTCATTCCGAAACAGTTTGGTTGCTTTGCGACTTTCCATTTGATGGTTTCGAAAAATGTTAGAAATCCTTCTATTTTGTCTTCCTGAAATTGAAGTTTGACAATGCGCGTTAACATAATTAAAATAAAGAATCTAAGGTTTGATGAGAGCCACGAGGTTGAAATTCTATGCGGATGATGTCGTTCAATCGGATGCCAAGCAAAGAACTTGCTCCACCGTTTTGACCATTTGCTCCGCGATTTAAGGCAATCTCAAGTAAATTATTCGCATTAAAAATAGCTACTTTTTCTCCCGGGACCACTTCGTTATATCCGTTCGAAATACGATCGATAAAGTATTCTTTGTGTCGCAAGAAAATGGTGAATGGCGTTTCCTTTCCAAAACGTTCAAACAAATCACGACTCACATTAGTAATGATATTTCCGTAGTGATCTATGTGAATTACGCCGCCTTTGATGAGGTTTGTTTCCACGACTGCATTCAGCATCATGGCACGTTTCATCTCTTTTTGTTCAGTAGCAAATTCAGTAACAGCTTCGCCTTTAGCAATACGACAAGCAACAGGTGCTAAGATGTGCTTAGCTGGGAAAATGAAATTCTTTGGATTCGAAAGCACATCGTCTAAACGCCAAAATCCTTCCGGTTTGTTTTGTTCCAATAGCAAAGAGAAAAATCCATTGTCGTTGGAGATAAAATAATGTCCTTTAAACAACATCACCGAAGGAAATGCGCCCGAATCAGTAGAACCAAAATTAATCAATGGTTCACTATCGACTGCCATAATGTGGATGGTTCCAACTGGAAAATCTTCGAAACAATTTTTCAACAAGTAAGATGCATACACCACATTGAAAGCAGGAACTAAATGTGAAACATCTACCAACTGAACGGATTTAGTCTGATTTAGGATCGTTCCTTTCAGTGCTGCTACATAGTGATCTTGTAGCCCCATGTCCGTTGTTAACGTGATTACTTGCATTCGTTTGTTTTTGTCGTGTTTAACACGAAATATTTTTTAATTTTGCTCAAAATTACGATTATTTCCATAAGAGATAGATTTATTGACTGGACAAATTATTCACACCTTTGGAGAGAAATATTGAGATTAAGGGAATCAACCCTGTAGAATTATTCGGTGTAAACAACGTTTACCTCAAAGCAATCAAGGGTTTTTACCCAAAATTGAAGATCGTTTCACGCGGTAACTTACTCACGGTTGTTGGCGATGAAGAAGTATTGGAATTGTTTGATAAAAAATTCGAACAATTGGTCAATTACTTCAACCGATTCAACACGATGAATGAAAACATCATTGAACAGATTGTTTTTGATGATAATCATGGTCAAGAAACAGGCGATGGTACCGAAACCCTCGTTCATGGAAATGGTGGCACAAAAATCAAGGCGAAAACCATCAATCAACGGAAGTTGGTGCAAGCAGTGAATAAGAATGATATGGTATTTGCTGTTGGTCCTGCTGGTACTGGAAAGACATACACAGCCGTTGCCTTAGCCGTTCGTGCACTGAAATCGAAAGAGGTAAAGCGAATCATTTTGACCCGACCTGCTGTGGAAGCGGGAGAAAATCTAGGGTTCTTACCGGGTGATTTAAAGGAAAAATTGGATCCATATATGATGCCTTTGTATGATGCCTTGCGCGATATGATTCCACCTGAAAAGTTGGCGGATATGATCGAATTAGGGATCATTGAAATCGCTCCCTTGGCGTTCATGCGTGGACGAACCTTGGACAAAGCATTTGTAATTTTGGATGAAGCCCAAAACTCAACCGTCATGCAAATGAAAATGTTCTTGACTCGGATGGGGCAAACGGCCAAGTTTGTGATCACTGGTGATATGTCGCAAATCGATTTACCCAAAAAACAACGTTCTGGACTTTCTTATGCATTGGATGCACTCAAGGATGTGGAGGGAATTGGAATCGTGCGCTTAAATCAAAACGATGTGATTCGACATCCGTTGGTAAAACGAATCATTGATGCTTTTGAAGTAGCAGAAGCCAAAGACGAAGAACGAAAAATCGAAAAGAAAGAAGAAGACGAGCGAAGATACCGTCGAAATGATAGAAAAGATGAGTCAGACAATTAATACAACGAATTATCAATTTCCAGGTCAAAAAGCAGTGTACCGAGGAAAAGTTAGAGAGGTTTATACCTTGGAAAACGACATTTTGGTCATGATAGCTTCAGATCGAATTTCTGCTTTTGACCACATTTTACCAAAAGGAATTCCTTACAAAGGTCAGGTTCTCAATCAAGTAGCGACCATGTTTTTGAATGCAACCAAAGACATCGTACCTAATTGGTTAATTGGTGCGCCAGACCCTTCAGTAGCGGTTGGATACGCATGTGAACCTGTTCGGGTTGAAATGGTAATTCGTGGGTATTTGGCAGGACATGCTGCACGTGAATACAAAGCTGGTAAACGTATTTTGTGTGGTGTAGCTTTGCCTGAAGGAATGATTGAAAACGATCGATTTCCAGAGCCAATCATTACACCAGCAACCAAAGCAGACGAAGGACATGACGAAGACATTTCTCGCGAAGACATCTTAGCGAAAGGGATTGTACCTCAAGCGATTTACGAGCAAATGGAAGCCTACACGAGAGCTTTGTTTCAACGTGGAACCGAAATGGCTGCTGAACGAGGATTGATTTTGGTAGACACGAAATACGAATTCGGAATTCGCAACGGCGAAGTGATTTTAATTGACGAAATTCACACCCCTGATTCTTCGCGCTATTTTTATGCCGAAGGATACGAAGAACGCCAAGCAAAAGGAGAAGCTCAAAAACAATTGTCGAAAGAATTTGTACGTCAATGGTTGATTGAACACGATTTCCAAGGATTGGACGGTCAAACGATGCCAGATATGCCCGATTCTTTTGTCGAGACTATCACAGAACGATACATCGAACTATACGAAAAAATCACGGGGAAAGCTTTTGTAAAGGAAGATAATTCCAATTTAGAAAAACGCATCGAAGACAATGTTTTGGCTTTTTTACGCGCTGAAAAGTTGATTTGATAGTTAATCAAGAATATTTTACGAAACGCTGTTCTGAGAAATTGGAACAGCGTTTTTTTATTTCGATTGAAATCGAATTAATTTTCGGAAGAGGAGTATTTACACTTTGTTTTTAATTGATTATCCATTTTTCAATAAATTTATTTTTTAGTACAAATTTTTGTACGTATTTTTGTACAAATTGTTTTTTATGGTTGTTACAAATATTTCCGATTTTAGAAAAGATGTCAAATCTTACTTTGATAAAGTGATTAATAATTTTGAAACGTTGATTATCAATCGAGGGAAAGATTCGGGTGTTGTAATCATGTCTTTGGAGGAGTACAATTCGTTGATGGCAACCAATCATGAATTATCATCTCGGTTGAATGAACAACGTCTTGATTCGGCCATTGAAAAGTTAAAAAAAGGTACTTCGTTTTCGAAAGATTTAATCGAAGAATAGCATGAAGTATGTATTTGTGGATGAATCTTGGGAAGATTATTTATATTGGCAAAAAATCGACAAGAAAAAAGTTAAAAAAATAAACGAACTACTCAAAGACATTGCCCGAACTCCCTTTGAAGGAATAGGAAAACCAGAACCACTAAAACATAAATACGCAGGTTTTTGGTCAAGACGAATCGATGATGAACACCGACTTATTTACCGTTTTCTGGAAGATGAAATTCAAATTGTCAAGTGTCGGCATCATTATGATTAAGATATTTCAATCAAATAGAAAACAATTCTCCCTCACAATTGGATTTCTATGTTTTACATTCTGTTATTTTTCTCCTAATTTTGAGTGAGTTCTGGAAGAGAATTTTATCTTTGGGTAACAATTAATAGTTAAATGAAAACAATAATCCTAGTAGGAACACTTTTATTTGCAGGTAGCACATCCACGTTTTTCGCACAAGAAAATTCAAAACCAGTAGCGATTTTAGAGACCAAAGTTCCCATAAAAAAAGAAGTTCAAACGCTTGTTTGGGAAACGAACATGGCCGATGCAATCAAAAAATCAAATGAAACGGGGAAACCGTTAATGCTTTTTTTCACCGGAAGCGATTGGTGTGGATGGTGTAAACGTTTGAAAGCGGAAGTATTTAATTTGCCTGATTTTGAAAAATGGGCTAATGACAATGTCGTTTTAGTTGAATTGGATTTTCCTAGAAGAACGGCTTTACCAGAAGATACACAAGCACAAAATAATCAGTTGCAACAAATGTTCCAGATTTCAGGATTCCCAACCATCGTTTTTGTGAAAGCAGATGCCCCGAATGAAAGTGGTCAAGTAAATTTGAATGAATTGGGGAGAACAGGTTATTTGCAAGGTGGAGTTCCGGCATGGACAGGAGAAGCAAGTAAGATTATAGCAAAATAATTGAAAATGAATAGTTTTAAAAAGGATGTCACCAGATAGCGACATCCTTTTTTTATATCTGAACAAACCACCAATACAATGGCATTCCAATCGTTATGTTTACTGGAAAAGTAATTGCTAATGCCATGGGAAGATAAATCCCTGGATTTGCTTGAGGAACAGTCACTTTCATCGCAGCAGGAACAGCAATGTAAGATGCACTTGCAGCTAAAATGGCGAAAATGAAACGGTTACTAGGATCGGAAGTAACGAATGAACTGAGATAAGCAACCAAAATTCCGTTTATCAAAGGGATAAATAAAGCAAATAAGAAAGGAAAAATTCCATTTGAAACGAAATCTGATAATTTTCTTCCGCTGGTAATTCCCATGTCTAATAAGAATACAGCCAAAAATCCTTTAAACAAATCGGTGGTGAAAGGTTTGATTCCTTCGGCTTGTTCTTCATTTGCTAAAAATCCAATTATCAAACTTCCTAGAATCAACAATACACTTCCGTTTGTAAGTGAATGAGCAAAGACTTGTTTTTTGGAAAAGTGGATTTTTTCTTCTTTGTTGTATAACGTGATTAACATCAATCCGGCAATGATCGAGGGCGATTCCATCAAGGCCATGATCGCTACCATGTGACCATGAACAACTGTGTTTTGTGCTTCTAAAAATGTAATGGCTGTAACAAACGTAACGGCACTCACCGAACCATACGATGCGGCAATTGCTCCTGCATTGTAAACCGAAAGTTTTTGTTTCAACACAAAAAAGGTGTAAATCGGAATACAAATCGATAAGAGGACTCCAAAAAGCATTGACCAAAAAATTTCAGCATTGAATGTTTCATGCGAAAGTTCTTGTCCGCCTTTAAAACCAATGGAAAGTAACAAATACAGGGAAATGAACTTTGAGGATGTTGGTGGAATTTCCAGGTCACTTTTTACAAAAACAGCAAGGATTCCTAAGATAAAAAAGAGTAGGGCGGGATTGGATAAATTTTCAAATAGTAAATTTAAATTCATTTTTTAAGGATTACAAAGTGAACAGTACATGGGGTCTTCAAAGAGGTTTTCAGGGTCGATGGGTTCTGTTTTCTCAAAATCGCAATGACAACAGGTGTAGATCTTTTCTTTCGAACTTTTTGTTGGGAAACCGCATTGTGCACATGGTTTTCCTGCTTGCATTTTTCTTGGGTAAAACCCTGGTGAAGAACAATCAGGACAAGAAGATTTCAATGCTTCGAGCCATTTTTTTCCTGTTTCCAAGATGACTTTTCTCCGCAAAGGATTTCGATGCGCACGCTGATCGGATTCGATTTCCCAAAGTGCATGTTCATCCCAATTTTCACTGAAAAAGCGGTCAATTTCTTCCCAAGTCGAAATCTCTGCAAAAACACGGTGATTTTGGTAAATCCAAATTCCTTGATTCGGAAAATCAATCGACTTCAAAAGCGAATTCAATTCCGTTTGACTACTGAAATTCTTTTTGACCGAACACGTTTCCAAACTTGCATGTGAAACCCAAAACGATTGATTTGTTTCAAAATGAGTTCCGTAAATGATTTCGAGATTCACGGTTGCAAATGGAATTTCGGGATGCGGAAAAAATGAACCTTCGCTGCTTAAAACCCACGTATGACCAAATTTTGAATGAGCAAATTCCACTTTTTTACGTGCAGTTGTCAAGGCATCTTCGATTCGTTTGATGGTACCTGTAAACGTTCCAAACAAATCCGTGTCAATCCGATTTTCGACCTGAAGTTCGATCTTATTTTCTCGAAACAAATCACGCAAAATGAGTTCTTTCCCATGTTTGGTGACAAAAATAAGAGGTGAAGACATCTTATTCAACCAATCGAATTTTTACTTCTGCTTCAATTTCAACATGTTTGCCTGTCTCGAGCCACTCTGGAAATTGAAGAAGCAATTGATGGCGAACTTCTTCCAAGGTTTCAATTCGTAATACTGCATTTTCATCGTCTTTCCCTGTTCGTTCGTGAACACTAAAATTCCGCAATTGATGAAATTGAATTTTGCTTGAAATCAATTGTGTTAGCACTTCAAATGCATCTTTAGCTGGAAATTTTCCTTGATTTAATTTAAACTCCATGTTGAATTCGTTTTTTTTTGCAAATGTGATAAAGGTATTTGATTAATTTTTATTTATATTTGTTATGATATATATAAAAATATTTTATGAATTATTCCTTGAGTCAGCTTCAAATTTTTCTTAAAATTGTCAAAACCAGAAGTATTACGAAAGCTTCCGAAGAGTTGTTCATGACTCAGCCAGCGGTTTCTATTCAGTTGAAAAATTTTCAAAAACAGTTTGATATTCCCCTTACTGAAATTGTTGGAAGGCAACTTTATGTCACTGAATTTGGATTAGAAATAGCGGATTTAGCAGAGAAAATCATCGAACAAGTCAACGAGATTAACATTCGTACGCATCTTTTCAAAGGGCAATTGACTGGGAAAATCAAACTGGCAGTCGTTTCAACAGGGAAATATGTGATTCCTTATTTTTTGACTGACTTTTTGCACCAGCATCCAGAAGTAGAATTACAAATGGATGTGACAAATAAATCGACGGTGATACAAAGTTTGGAGAACAATGAAGTTGACTTTGCTTTGGTTTCGATTCTGCCCAAACAGTTGTCTATCGATTCGATTCAATTACTTAGTAATGAGTTGTTTGTTGTGAGTAATGAACCGACAAAATCGAAACGAAAATTGCCTGTTGACGCCTTGAAAGAAATGACTTTAATCTACCGAGAATCGGGTTCGGGAACACGCCAAACAATGGAAGGATTTTTGCAGGATAGACAAATTCAAGGAAAAAGAAAAATTGAGTTAGCAACCAACGAAGCGGTCAAGCAAGCAGTTATTGCTGGTTTAGGTAATTCGATTATGCCTGTCATCGGTTTGAGAAACGAGTTATTAAACAAACAGTTACACATCATTCCAACACATGAATTCCCACTCGTAACGGCTTGGCATCTCATTTGGCTTTCGGGAAAAAATCACGCTCCTGCTGCAACATCTTGGCTCGAGTATGTAAAATCACATAACGAACAAATTATCAATCAGCATTTTGGTTGGCGAAAAGATGTCTTGTGATTGGATGCAAATCAATCGTTTTTTCTGTATCTTTGAGTTATGTCAAATAGCATCGATCGCACCCAGCTTGTTCCATTTGGGAATTTAGAATTGCTTGCCAAACAAGTGGTTGAAGGTTTTATTACGGGAATGCATAAAAGTCCGTTTCATGGTTTTTCGGTTGAATTTGCCGAACATCGCCTGTATAATTCGGGAGAATCAACTCGCCATATCGATTGGAAATTATTTGCTCGAAGCGAAAAGTTGTTTACCAAAAAATACGAGGAAGAAACCAATTTACGCTGTCAAATTGTGCTAGATTGCTCCAGTTCCATGTTTTTTCCAGCGGATCGCGCATCGAATAAAATGAATTTTTCAGTCTATGCAGCTGCTTCGCTCATTGAATTGCTCAAACGACAACGAGATGCCGTCGGACTTTCCCTTTTTACAGATCAATTGGATTTGCATACGCAAGCAAAATCTTCGATGGCGCACCATCGGTTTTTATATGCTGAAATGGAAAAGCATCTCATCCAATTTCAATCTGACAAACAAAAAAAAACCAATACGATTTCTGTTTTACACGATCTCGCTGAATTGTGTCATCGCCGTTCAATGATTTTGATTTTCACCGATTTATTGGACGATCCAGAACGAGAAACGGAATTTTTACAAGCATTGCAACATTTGAAACATAACAAACACGAAGTAGTTGTATTTCATGTAGTTGATAAAGCGTTAGAAGTGGATTTGGAACTAGAAAATCGTCCGTTTACACTCGTTGATATGGAAACAGGTGAACGATTGAAGATGCAGCCTGCCGCTTGGAAAGAAAAATACCAAGAAGCCATGCAGAATTATGTTCGTGGTATCGCTGAAAAATGCACGCAATACAAAATTGATTATGTGCAAGCAGATATTGCAAAAGGCTACGAACAAGTGCTGATTCAGTATTTGGTGAAGAGACAGAAAATGATGTGAGATACGAGTTCAATTTCGTCTAAGGGAAAAAATGATAAACTAATTTAAAATAGTTCAAATGAAAAAAATAATTTTTAACCTTTTGGGTTTGGTCTTAGGATTGGTGATCGGTTCATTTGCCAACGGAATGATTGTAAATTTAGGTCATTCGGTGTTTCCTTTGCCAGCGGGAACAGATTTGAATTCGATGGAAGGTTTTACGGAAGCGGTAAAATTGTTCACTTGGAAAGATTACATTTTTCCTTTTTTGGCCCATGCTTTAGGTACATTTCTTGCTGCTATCATTGCAGTTCGAATCGCGCAATCGCATCATGGGTTGTGGGCTAGTATCATCGGAGGACTCTTCTTTCTTGGTGGTCTATACATGGTTTTGATTCTACCAGCTCCATTTTGGTTCAATGTAACTGATTTACTTTTAGCCTACTTCCCAATGGCATATTTGGGGTACCGTTGGGGGAAAAGAGCTTAATTGTCAAGTATGAAAAAAGCATTTAATTTTCTTTTGTTGATTTCTGGAATGTTTATTTTTTCCGCTGGAATTCAAGCGCAACATTTTGATTGGGCGGCATCAGGCGGAAATTTATTTACAGGTTTTCATACTAGTTGTTTTACCAACGATGGTAGAATTGTGGCAGCAATGAATTACAGTGTCCCGAATATTTTCAACGGTGAAAAATCGGTTTTTTATTCTGGATCAGGAAATGAACGTGAATTTGATTCCTACACCAATCAAGCTGTGGTGGTTTCGTTTGCGTCCAATGGGGAGATAAATTGGCTCGTCGGTTATGAATCATTCGGTTATAACAGTCAAGTCGTCGGTATTGCAGCCAAAGAGAATGGGGAAGTAGTAGTTGCTTTTACGACCGAAGGCAATGAAAAATTGAGAAATACCAAAATTGTTCCGTCCAAATACAAACAAAACGACGAAGATTTGTATATATCTGATTATGTTTATTTCGCAACGTTGGATACCAAAGGAAGATTGCTTTCTACTTGTGCAACCAAGGATTTATATACCCGAGATTGGACCTCGTTTTATTATAGTTCTTCCGATAAATCGTATGTTTTGTCGTATGCGGATCATGAAGAAGCGGTTGATTATCAAGGGGTAAAAAGGAACGTAGCACATAATTACACAATCAAATTAAATGCTGATTTCACTGAATTTTGGCGACACAAGGTGATGTATTTGGATGAATCTTGTTGCACGTTTTCGATTCCGGCTTGTAAAGCAACTGTTGCTAAAAATGGAGATGTATATGTAGTTGGTACTGGCCGAATTGGTCTTCGTTTGGATGGAAGTAGCGATCGGAAAGCCCCTGTTTTGGATGAAATTACACAATACAACAAACCTTATGAATCGTATTTAGCCAAACTAGACAGCAAAGGAAAACTTTTGTGGGTAAAATATTCGGAAGGAAAATCGTTGATTTACGATGTGAAAACCGATGGAAAAAGAACGATTATCAGTGGAAATATTCGACTACAAGGTCACATGTTTGGACAAAAAATCGATACAACCAACGAAAAGAAAGCGTTTTTAGCCAGTTTTGATCCTTCGGGAAAAGTGAATTGGATGAAAACGTTCAATGTAACGGAAATCAGTTCGTTAAGCCTGGATTCAGAAGGGAGAGTTTATGCTTTTTTCCGAAATAGAGGCAAAAATCCTATGACGATTATTGAAAAAGATACGATTGCAAAATCACAATTTAAATTGGTAATTGCCTGTTTTAACTCGAAAGGAGAATACCGATGGAACAAAACCAGTGATGTATCATTATCAACTCAAGATCAGTCACTTTTGCTGTATAACGATGCCTGTGGGAACTTATTTTTAACCGGTGAAATGTGGTATGTTTTACCAGTAAACATGAATATTTTTGATGCAGCAATCGTAAAAGGGAGAGGATATGGTGGTGCACCTCTTGTTGGACGAATTAAAACAACAATTCCCGATGAAGTCATCGAAGTCAATCCTGCTTTAGCAGAGAATTCTGCCGGAAATGGTGCGATTTGTTATCCTTCTCCATATCCTTGGAAAATGCTGGTTTATCCCAATCCTACCACCGGTCAATTCACCGTTCGATTCACCACTTCTTATAACGATAAACAAGTAAGCATTGAATTGTGGGACCTGAAAGGCGTAAAAGTTAAGGAGTTGATGAAACCCAAACCATTGGATCAAGGAACGTATGAGGAACAATTTTCCATCATGGACCTAGCCAACGGAACCTATATACTTGTTTTGAAAGGAACTGGAAATGCAATAACAGAAAAATTAGTACTTCGAAAATAAGGTATCACTCGTTGTGAGCATCTTCCAACAAATCCAATACGGTTTTAACTGGACTAAAAGTGGAAGAGGGAATCTCGACAAAAACGGTGTTCCAATTAGACATCGATCCGTTCCATAGCCCAGGTAATTCAGCAAAATAGATGTCTTTTCCTTGGTGTTTTTTCTTCACGACAAAATACTTAGAATCATCCCTGAAATCAGACAAATTGTAATTGATTCCGTGTCTATTTTTGGTAATTGCCGCAATCATTACAGGGTTAAAATACGTACTTTGAACCATCAATTTGAACTGATCTCCACTCATGGAAATTTGTGCTTTCTCAATGATTTGCTTGCTTATTTTTCCATTTTCTTCCACCCAAAATGGACCTCCACCCGGTTGACCTTCGTTGCGCACCATGCCACAAACGCGAATTGGTTTATCTAGCAAAGCAGGAATGTCTTTTTCTGAAATTTCAGCTAAACAATTTTCCGTAAATAATTGAAAATGTTTGTTGATTTCTTTCAATCGGTCTAAACTAGGAGCTTGCAACAATTGGTGAATTTCTTCTTGAAGCCATAGGGCAATTCCGCCTAAGTATTTCCACGTTTGAATGGATTCTTCTGTTTTTGAATAATGTTGTACATTGTCAATGTTCTTGATGAAAATAAGATCACTGTCAATTTCTTGTAAATTCGTCAACAAAGCTCCGTGGCCAGCAGGGCGAGTCAATAATTCGCCATTGGGCAACTCTATGGGTTCGTGGTTGCTATCAAAAGCAATCGCATGTGTTGTGGGGTCTTGGTGCGAAAAATGGACTTTGGACAAGTTTCCACTCAAAGATTCTGCATGTTTGATGCCTTGATAAATGGTGTTTTCTTGGTTTTCACGAATAGTAAAATGAAATTCAACACAATCATCATGAACGCGTTTTCCTTGTAAAATATGTTCTTGAAAAGGATTCAGAATAAAGGGACCATTTTTGTGGAATGGAACTAAACCTTTGGAAATATTTCCAAATCCCATGCCGTGTTCACCCAAAAGAAAGTGGACAAATTCATCTAAGTTGACGTTGTGAGCGCGTAGTTTTTTGCGAATTTCTTTGGGCAACGTTTGAAAAAATGCAAAGGATTCAATGTTGTTCAAAAAGCGCTCCACTTGACTGCGATTTTCCTCGTTGGGTTCAGCCAAAAATTCATGTAAAAATTGAAACATACGCGAACCCGAACCGGAAGCAGGGATGAAATAGGTTGTTTTGATGTCTGCTTGCTCGTATTTGGCAATCAAATTGTCGACCTGTACTTTTAGGAAATGAACCACACCTTCTCCTGTTTTACAAGGTGCAACCAAGGAAACATGCGGCTGATGTCCAAATACCAATTGTTTTTGTGCTTCTATTTTGGCGGGATCGATTGTTGTCTTTTCCATGAATATGTGATCTTTTTCTTTTCTTTGTACTATGAATCGTATCGGTGCATACATCAACTATTTAATCAAAGCGAAAGGAAGACATGGAATTCATTCTCCATTTGTGTATGATTTTGTTGACAAATGCTTAACGACAAAAATGGATAAAAATTTTGAATTGGAACTCAAAAATCACATTTCTGCTTGGAAAAACGATTCAAGGACAATTCATAAACACGATTTAGGCGCCGGTTCAAGGAAAATGAAAACGGAACGAAAAGTCAGTGATTTGTTTCGTTATTCTTCAACTAAAGGCAGATACTTGACTTTGTTGTATCAACTTTCTGCTTTTTATCGACCAACTTCGATTCTCGAATTGGGAACAAATCTCGGATTGGGAACCTTGGCTTTGAAAGCGGGACATACAGAAACGATCATCGATACACTTGAAGGTTGTCCTGAAACGCAGCAATTAGCGAAAGAGAAATTCCAACAAGAAAAAGACATTCATTTTTTGTTAGGCGATTTCGAAACAATCATTCCCACGTTAAACCGAAAGTATGATCTGATTTTTGTAGACGGACATCACGATGGAAAAGCGTTGATTCACTACATGAACATCCTACAAAAGCATGCGCACGATGAAACGATTTTTTTGTTGGACGACATTCGATGGAATGATGACATGTTTCTAGCTTGGAAAAAATTAACTCAATCTGAACAATTTCATGTGAGTTTGGATTTATATAAAATGGGAATTTTGGTTTCTCGAAAACACCAGCAAAAAGAACATTTTCAAATCAAGCTTTCCCAAAGTTGGAAAGGATTAATTTAAAGAAAAAATGAAAATTTACACGAAAAAAGGAGATTCTGGCTCAACCGGATTGATTGGAGGGACACGCGTACCGAAATATGCTTTGCGTATCGAATCGTATGGGACGATTGACGAGTTAAATTCGTATATCGGAGTGGTAAGAGATCAATCCATTGACGAAAATTATAAAGTGCAATTGATTGAAATTCAAGATCGTTTGTTTACAATTGGTTCCCTTTTGGCGGCAGATCCGGAGAAAAATAACATGAAATTGCCTGGTATCCACGAGGAAGATATTACTTTCTTAGAAGAAAAAATGGATGAAATGGATGCTCAACTTCCTGAAATGCGCTTTTTCGTACTTCCAGGCGGACATCAAGCAGTTTCGTTTACCCATGTGGCGCGCTGTGTTTGTCGCAGAGCGGAGCGCTTGGTTGCGCATTTGCAAGAAGAAGCACCTGTTGATCCATTGATTTTGGGTTATTTGAATCGTTTGAGTGATTATTTGTTTGTTTTGGCGCGCAAAATCACACAAGACTTGAACGCTCCTGAACAAGCGTGGAAACCGAGAATGTAAGATTATTATCGATTCATTGATGCATTTTTCAGAATTCAAGCATTTTGTAATTGTTTGAAAATGAATATTAAAAAAGATTGAGTTTATTTTTTCTTTAAAATAGAATAAACTTTTCGTTGTTTATCTTGCTTATAAAGAAAATAAAATTATTTTTGCGCAAAAATTAACCCAAAAAAAAGGAGACTATGTATTGGACACTAGAACTTGCATCGTATTTGGAAGATGCACCATGGCCAGCAGCAAAAGATGAGTTGATTGATTTCGCAATTCGTACGGGTGCTCCTTTGGAAGTAGTTGAAAACCTTCAAGATTTAGAAGACGAAGGCGACATCTACGAGAGCATCGAAGAAATTTGGCCGGATTATCCATCCAAAGACGATTTTCTCTTCAACGAAGATGAATATTAGAACATAAAAGGCTATTTCGTTTTGAGGTAGCCTTTTTTGATTTGGAATAAACTAGATTTATGTTTTTTAACTCAACATCTATTCAAAACCTGGGTAAACTTTAGGATACTTGTTACCCTTCAACATTTCGATTATTCCTAAAGGATTTATCACGAGTCCAATATATGCATTTCGATTTTCTCCTTCGAGTTTTCCCACCCGGGTAAAATTTTCATCATTTATCCTCCAAACAAACCAATTATGTGATATTTTAACTGGCTCATCTCCCAACTTTGTTCCACTATCACTTGTCCATCTAAACAAAATGTGGTTTATTGAGCCAATTTCTTTTGAACTCCCAACTTTTTTCCAAAAGCCCATTTTCACTCCTGTTTTTGTAGTACAATGAGCATAAAATTGAACTTCTTGACTAAGAATATCAGGAATATCAGGGTTAGAATCAATTGGGTATGCTTTATCGAACGCTCGGATAACGTCACTGTTCAACAGTCTCAAATCATAAGCTATTAATTGAAAATACTTCTTGTTATTTTCGTCAATCTCGACAGAAAAGACATCACCTATTTTTGTGTAAACTCTTTTGTTTGCCATGGGTATATGGATGGAATTTATTCAATTAATTATGTTAACTTAATTATTATTTCCCAAATAATTGATTTCGTATCATTTGCTTTTCATCAGTATTTAAAATTCCGTATATATTCAATGAAAAGGTATTTTTATTTCTGTATTTTCTCAATCCTTTCTTTTGAAATGTTGTTAGCTTAAAATTGTCATTCACTTTTAAATCAACGAAATTCAATTTTTTCGTTTTTTTGAAAGGAAATTTACTTTCAGGGTATTCAATTCGTATTGATTCTAGATTTCTCAAGAAATATTTTCCTTTTAGTTTTGAAATATCATAACATACAAAATAAACTACTTTTGTTTTACTTTTGATAGTTAGCTTATTAAGCTTGTTGTTAATGGTTAAATTATCAAGTTCATGAGGTAATTGTAACTTTAAATTAATTTCAAATTCTGATCCATCTCCAATAAACAATACTTTCAAATTAGTTAAATGAGTAAGATTTAATAAATAATCACCATTTTTAGTGTACTTATTTCGGCTAATTTGTAGACGTTCAATATTTGGAAAGAAATAAGTAATATCTTGAAATTCAAAATTTTCAAGATTATTATTTGTCAAAATTAAACTTGTTAGGTTTTTATTTTCGAATTGACAATCTATTATGATTTCATCCAATTTATTATTTGCAATCAAGAAGTGTTTCAAATTATGGAATGTGTATAAAAACTGCATGTTAATTTTTTGGATTTGATTGTTACTCAAATCAAGTGTTTTCAGTCGACTGTTTGAAACGGTTATTTTCTTAGGTAATTTTTTTAAATTGCATCCATTAAATTGAATAATTTCGAGATGAGGATGATGAAATAAATTTGTATCGATATTTAAGTCACGTGAGTATAAAATTTTTAATCTTTTAATTTTTATTCGATTTATCCAGTTTGGGATTTGATTCATATTTGTACTTGATATCACAATAGATTCCAATGATCCAAATTGAAAAAAGAAAACAGAATCCCATTCAAAATTTTCAACTTCTGAAAAGTATAATTCTTTGACAGAATCTTTGTGAATCTGAAAATTTATATAGTTGTTTTCAGTTATTATCAAGGTTGATTTTTCATTTACTTGTGCGAGACAAAAAACACTGAAAAAAAAAGAAACAATAAACAGGAAATGTTTTGTTAAACAAAATCGAAATTTACTATTTTCAAATAATGAATTCATATTTTTAAAATTAGATTTTCCATAATTGCATTTTTAAATTCTTCGTTGAATACTTCATTGATTTAATTATTTTGATAATTTCATCTTTTGAATAATCACTTATTTTCCTGTTTTTAAGTTTGAATAGTAAGTATGCTTTTAATTGATAACGAAAAGAGACCTTGACTGTACACTTCTCAGATTGAATATAGAATTGTTGAATGCTTTTTAGTTTCTTATTTGAGTAAAGATAAATATAATTGGTAGAATCAGTTCGTTGGAATTTGTACATTTCTTCCATTACATGATCTATTGAATCTAACACTCGGTTGGAAATTGAAATCCCTTTTTCATTCAAAGAATCTATAAATTCATCAGAGTATTTCCCGATTTTTGTTTGAAATAAAAAAAAGGATTTTTCCAATTTTATTGATTCGGGAAGTTTTGACACTTTTTTTAACTTCATTCTGAAATGAAACACTTTTGTTTTCTCCCATTTTTGAAATCCATGAATTGTTCTGTCATATTTAAACCCTTCAATCGTATCTCCCATTCCGAATATTGAAAAATCATAATAGTTCAAATTGAGTACTGGATCTATAATTTCTTCGCTCATTTCTGTTTTCAAGTCGAAAAAGGAGTGTAAAAAACAGGCTTTATAATGGATTAATGGATCACCCTTAAACCAAATTGTTTTGGATGGATTTTGACTTTTCACATTGCTTGTAAAGATGAAACA
>CAYRMV010000010.1:0-43158 GCA_964425255.1 uncultured Flavobacteriales bacterium | reverse complement strand
CCCGTGTGATTTTGTATTATTTGCCAAAAAAATAAGTCGCTCATCCACAAACAAAAATTGAAAAGTTATGATTAAAAAACATATTTTGTTAGGAGCTTTAGCGTTTACAACAAGCATTTCGATGGCTCAGTTGGATCGCTCAGTACGTCCCAATGCAGCGACTGCTCCAACAATCAACATTACCGATTCAGAGGTTTTTACCACAGCGAATGGGATTACCGTAATTTTGTCTGAAAACCATAAATTACCGAAAGTTTCGATTCGTTTAGTGACGGGTTCAGACCCCAAGCAAGAAGGTCCAAAAGCAGGACTTTCGTCTGTTGCTGGTCAATTGATTATGTCTGGTACAACTAACCGTTCGAAAGATCAATTAGATGCTGAGATCGATTACATTGGTGCAAGCTTGTCAGCAGATGCCACTTCGCTCTCATTGTCTTGTTTGACGAAACATTTGGACAAAGGAATTAACTTGATGACAGACGTTTTGTATCATGCCAATTTCCCTCAAAGTGAATTTGACCGCATCAAAAAACAAAACGAATCGTCGCTTTTATCGGTGAAAACGAGTCCCGATCAAATGGCAGACAATGCAACCAAAAAAATGAATTTTCCGAACGGACATCCGTATGGCGAAATCATGACAGAAGCAACGTTAAATGCTATTTCTAAAGCAGATGTTGAAAATTACTTCAAGTCAACTTTCACGCCTGATGGAAGTTATTTGGTGATTGTAGGTGACATAACGAAAGAAAAGGCAAAAGAATTGGTTGAGAAAAATTTCACGGCTTGGAAAGGTCCTAAAAAATACGATGCCATGTTGGGCTCAGGTAAATTCAATCAAGGAAACCGTGTGATTTTTGTTAAAAAACCTGGAGCTGTTCAATCTCTTGTAACTGTTACTTTCCCGATGGATATCAAACCAGGTCATGCAGATCAAATTCCTTTGACTGTTGCAAATGGAATTCTTGGTGGAGGTGGTTTTGGTACGCGTTTGATGCAAAACTTGCGTGAAGACAAAGCATACACGTATGGTTGTTATTCGAGTATGAACATTACAGACAATGGAAGTTGGTTTGAAGCCGCAGGAAATTTCAGAAATGACGTTACAGATTCTGCGATCACTCAAATTTTGTTTGAATTAGATCAGATCACCGATTCGTATGTAAAAGACGAAGAATTGAATTTAACAAAATCTTCCATGGCTGGAGGTTTTGCACGTAGTTTGGAAAGTCCATCAACGATTGCGCGATTTGCGCTGAATATAATCCAAAACAATTTACCGAAAGATTACTATCAATCGTACTTGAAGCGTTTGGAAAAAGTAAGTAAAGACGATGTCTTGATGATGGCTCAGACGTATTTTACAGCGAAAAATTGTAATATCATCGTGGTTGGTAACGAAGAGATTTTAGAAAAATTAAAAGTGTTTGATGCCGACGGAAAAATTGAAATGGTTGATGCATTTGGTGATCCTGTGAAGGAAATGAAAGCAGCAGATATTACCAAAGAAACGTTGATTGAAAAATACATTCTAGCGAAAACAGAATCGCCAAACATGAAAACGGCTTTGAAAAAAGTGAAAAAAATCAAATCCGTGAAACAAGTAATGGAATTGTCAACACAACAAATTCCTGCGCCGTTAACTATGACAACTTATTTTGTTGCTCCAAACAAAGAGGCAACTAAATTGGAAATGTCAGGAATGATGTTGCAGAAAGAATATTTTGATGGAACGAAAGGTGGTTCAATGAACATGCAAACAGGCAAAAAAGAGCTGACAGCAGAAGAAATCGCTGAAAAACAAAAATCACCTGGTTTGATAGCCGAGTTTAACTATGCGACGAACGGTACAAACTACGAATTACTTGGTTTGGAAGAGCAAAACGGAACATGGGTTTATGTGTTGAAAATCACAGAAAAAGACAAAGTGAGTTTTGATTATTTTGACCCAAAAACGTTTAATAAATTGAAATCCGTAAATATAATCACCAAAGAAGGGGAAACTGTCGAAACATCCATGACTTTCGGTGATTTTAAATCAGTAAATGGAATTATTTTTCCACATACAACCACACTTATGATGGGTGAAATGGGCTTAAGTGGAAAAATTACTAGTATTGAAATCAACGGTAAAATCGAAGCAACAGCATTCGAATAGCAAACGATCTTAACTTAAACAGGAAAGGTCCCGGGTGAAAGCTCGGGATTTTTTGCTTGTGACCGAAAGATCTGTGTTCCCCGCTAATAACATAGCTGCGTATAATGTGTTGATAGGTGAATTTTGAAGGTTATCGGGTTTGGGGAAATTTACCCATAAGCAGAAATAGAGAATAATATATGCATGGTTGAATCTAAAGAAAATGGGAACAAAAAATTAGTGAAAAGGATACTCATTGGACTTTTCTTTTTCGTTGTAATATCTCTTTATTCAATGAGGTATCTTGTTTTTAAGTATGGAGAAACGACAGAAGGAATATATACAGTTAGATATTTAACAACCGGTAAAAGTGGGACAAAACATATAACATGGATTTTAAATAATCGTTTACAAGTGTCCACAACGAATGATCCAAAGATAAAAATTGGAGATAAGCTTAAAATTCATTATTTCAATTTTTTTAATGATCCTTTTGATATCGTAGGAAAGAAAATAGAACCAGATAATAGTTTCTTAATTTACTCTTGGGATATTCCAGATTCAACTATTAAGATAGTCGTTAAAACTGATTGCAATTTCTTAAAAACAATCTATGTAAGAAACCAATGTGATTTTGGATGTAAAGTACCATTGTGTCCAAATGTTGAGGTTAAATTTTATAATAATATGGACAGTTGTGAAATTAAAATTAATCCATTTAATGAGAAATTTATGTTTAAGGAACTAAAGAAAAATGAATTTTGGTAGGTTGGATTGGATAAAGTTTCAACTAGATGGTATCGCATGGATTGTCGATTGCTAAGCACATTTTTTCGTGTGAAGTTTATCGGAATTCATCCGATTTTCTCAGTAAAATCAAGGGGCTAGCCGTTTCTAACGATTAAAAACGGCTAAGATTTCAAATCGATTGGAAATTTCGGTCTTTTTGCGTAGCTTATTACGCCTTTACTTTCTCCTGAAGAAAACAAACACTACGCCCAAACTCAGCAAGATGATTCCCAATCGAATCCAATTGTTTTCCAATAATCCAAGTGAAATGATGTTGATCGGAATCAGGAAAATAGCAAGCAGGTGGTACTTGCCTTGGTGTTCTTTGTTATTGTTCAAAATAGAAATGCTTTTGTGGCGTAATTAATTGATGTAGAGGGATATCGTCTTTGTGTAGATCAGAGATTAATGGACATGTATCGAAAAAGTTCAATCCCACAAACAAACAAGTGGGGGTGCATTGAGCTAAAAACCGGTCGTAGAATCCTTTGCCGTAACCGACACGAAAACCGCGTTCGTCACACACCAAAAGCGGAATAAAAATGATGTCTAGTTTAGCCGGTTCGATTTCTATTCCTGATTGAGGTTCGGGAATTCCCCATTCATTGGTAGTTAATTTCGTTGTTTTTTCAAGAAGAATGTGCGTCAATTCGTTTGTTTCCCAATGTGTTTTGGATACAACAACTTTTCCTTTTCGTTCTTGAATAGCATCAATTAGCGGAAAAGTATCGATTTCATGGTGCTTTTCGATCGGTAAAAAGAGGTGGATATATTTGTTTTCAAATGAAAATAAGGAAAGCACTTGTGCGCAAATCTGATTTGAAAAAAGCGTTCGTTCCACATTCGAAAGTAGCGCTCGTTTTTCTTTGTATTCTTTTCGAAGAGCTTGTTTGGTCATTATTTCCCAAAAAATTGAGGAAACAAATTACCAGCAGATTGTGCCATTTCACTTTCGTTGATTCGATTTGCTGCTTCCAATGCTTGATTCAACGCTACAGCCAATAAATCTTCTAAATCTTCTTTGTCGATCATTGAAAGTTCTGTGTTGATTTGCAACGATTTTAACGCACGATTTCCATTCATTTCTACCCGAATGAGTCCTCCGCCTGCTTCGCCACTTACGATGGTTTGTTCTAGCCGAGCCTTACTTGCTTCCGTTGCGCGTTGCATTTCCTCCAACATCGCTTGTTGATTCAATCCAAACATATTTTTTTCACGAAGGTACGAATTGTTTGATTTCTGTAAAAGCAATTTTAAACCATATAGATTCAAAACTTTTTCTTTTTTCACTAAACCATTCCCTGATTTTGTACGTTTGTATTTTGAGTAAAGCTTATGACACGAAACTTCACATATAAATTAGGACTTAGTTGTCTGTTTCTTGGCTTCGGAATGTTTTCTTTAGCGCAGGATGATGAAAAAGTAGAAATTTTTCAAGGAACACGCATTATCAATGGTCATTCGACAGAAACGTTGGGCAAAGGAGTTCTTGAATTTCGCGTAGAACACCGTTTTGGTGATATTGCTGGTGACAATGGCGGAGTTCAACGTATGTTTGGCTTGGACAATTCGAGTGATATTCGCTTGGCTTTTGAATACGGATTGAAAGATAACTGGATGATTGGAGTTGGGCGTTCGAAAGGAAATGGATCTCCATACACCAATTTGTTGGATGGATTTACCAAATACCGTTTTTTAACGCAAGGAGAAAAAAGTCCTCTTTCGCTCGCAGCTTTGGGTACAATGAGTTACACGTACATGAAAGCTTCTGATGATGTTTCTTTGGTGAGTCATTTTCCCAAACAAGCGCATCGTTTTGCTTACTCAATGCAACTAAATGCCGCAAAGCGATTTGGGGATCATTTTTCACTGGCTTTGATGCCAACTATGGTTCATCGAAATTATGTGTTGACTAGCGATCGTAATACACTTTTCAGTATGGGAGGCGCTTTTCGTTGGTCGATCAATGGCACTTGGGGAATTTTAATGGAATATTATCACAATGTTCATGAAGAAGGAATTCGAAGCAATAATCACAATAGTTTGAGTTTAGCAGTTGAATGGATCACCTTTGGGCATAATTTTACTATTTATTTGACAAATGCATCTGGTTTTGGAGAAACGCAGTTTATTACGAATACATATGAAGATTGGTTGAAAGGTCAGTTTCGATTAGGCTTCTGTATTGGGAGGAAGTTTGAGCGAGGGTAGGAGAGATGATTTAGAATGAAGAATTTAGAATTTAGAATTAAGAATGAGGATTTTAGGCTGGGGGAGATTGTGGTTTTTGGGACTGATTTTTGAATAGGGAAATTGAAAATAAAAATTGAGAAAAATGAGAAAAGGAATATTTTATGTGATGACTGCGGCTTTGGTGATGGTTTCATCGGCGTATGTGATGGTGAGTTCGGCGCCTGAGTTTAAATTAAAATCCGATTATGCGATTAAATTTAAAAGTAAAGATCCATCGGGAGAGTTTAAAACGATGTCAGGATCAATTAAATTTGATGAAAATGATTTGGCTGGATCCAAATTTGATTTGACATTTGATGTGAGTTCGATCAATACTGGCAATGGAATGAAAAACAAGAAAGCGCAAACTTCTGAGTGGTTTGATGCGGCTAAACATCCATCCATTCGTTTTGTTTCTTCGAAAGTGGAAAAATCAGGGAATGAATATATGGTTCATGGTAATTTGAGTATACGTGGTATTTCAAAAGAATACAAAGTTCCTGTTAAAGTTTCTAAATCGGGATCAGATTTGGTTTTTACGGGTGATTTTGGTGTCAACCGCTTGGATTTCAAAGTTGGGAAGAAAAGCAATGTTGTACCTGATGTGATGAATGTTTCTTTTTCCATCCCGGTTACAAAGAAATAATTCCAACCGAAAGATATTAATTACGTTTATTAACTGGTATGATTTCACTCAATCAATTGGTCGGAAAAACTTTCTCTGCACTTATACTTGGGTGGGTCGTTTCAATTATTTATGTTTACGGTTACAAGCAAATTGTTGATTTTACCGAAAAAGTACATGTATTCAATTTGTTATGTTACCATTTATTGGTACTTTCAGGAACATTCATTTTGTATGCACTTAGTCGATTTTTACCCGCAAAACAAATTTTTATCTTTTTGACAAATTTGCTGCTGGCTGGTTCATGCCTTGTTTTTGTATTTGTCATCTTAAACATGGATGATGTTCAATTTCAAAATGAAGATGCTCAGCTATTTGCGGATTATTACAAAGGTTTTTTGATGCCTTTGGCTTTTATTCCACAACTTTCTTGGTTTGTCGTTCAACCTTTATTTTTAAAAATAAAATGAGTAAACTTTTTTTCTCCATAGCTATTTTTGGTCTTTTGGTATGGAACTTTTCTTCCTGTACCAAAGACCGGGTTCCCGTTATTGAAGTACTTGATTGTCCAGATACGATTTCATTTGCAACGGATGTTTTGCCAATCATGCAAGATCAATGTTTTAGTTGTCATTCACCGGGAAATAGTACAGGCTATACTTTTACGGATCATGCTTCGATTGCCAATCAAACAACGGCAATTATCGGCGCAATGCGTGGTGACGGGTATGATTTGATGCCCCAAGGTGGACCCGCTTTACCCGATTCACTTATTCAAAAAATTCGTTGTTGGGTACAGCAAGGAAAATTAAATAATTAACTAAAAACAACATGAAAAACACGGTAATTTTAACAAGTGGGATTTTCCTAGCAACAGGAATTTTTTCCTTTCAAAATCAATTGCTCAACGATAGTGAGTTAGTACAATTCAAACAATCGCATCGCAACAATTCAGGTGCTCCAGCTGGTCGTACAGGTGCTCCAGGTGAAGTGACTTGTACAGCTTGTCACGCAGGTTCAGCAACAACCAATAGTCCGAAAAATGACCTGACTTTTGCGGATAGTGATGGAAATGTGGTTACAAGTTATTTTCCAGATTCTACTTACACTGTAACTTTGACGATTGATGATCCAGCAACAAGAAAAGGGTTTCAGTTGGTTGCGCTTACAATGAATGGAAATACACAAGCAGGAGTGATGACAGCTTCATCTCAAGGCGGTACAAATCGTGTGACTTCAGGAGGTAAACAATATATCAATCACACATCAGCAAGTACAGGATTTACATCTGGTTGGACTTTTACATGGAAAGCACCAAGTGCTACAACAGGTGATGTACGGTTTTACATAGCTTCAAATATCACCAATAACAATGGAACTGATTCTGGTGATCAAATACATTTGACACAAAAAACGATTCAAAAAGACGCGACTGCATCCGTATTTGAAAATGAAATTTCGTTTTCAGCAATTAAAAATTCGGATGACAAAATAACGTTGATTTCACCTGAAATGGAAAAAATTTCATGGGTGTCTGTGGTTAATTTAGAAGGAAAGGAATTGGCTTCTGCACAAATTCAAACAGTACAAAATCAGGTTACACTTGCATTGAATCAGAAGATTGAAAACCAACTAGTGATTGTTCGTGTGCGCACAGCAACAAAGTGGTATAGCAAAAAGATTCAGCTTTAAATCAAAATAAAAATTATCCTTTTGAGGATTGATTTCCAGTAACTGTCTTTCGGGGCAGTTATTTTTTTGCAAATAAATTACCATGGTAAATAATATTTATGTAAGTTTGTTTCATTGAAAAGTGAAAAATGAATCGTAAACAATTTATTGGAGCCATGATGGGAGGAGGAGCAATCGTAGGGTTAAGTTCGTTAAAATGGTTGTCAGATGCGCCAGAAGAGTCTGAAAAAATGCCTGTTCTGTTTGTAGGTCATGGCTCACCGATGAATGCGATTGAGGATACGATTTTTTCAAAAGCATGGAATGGTTTAGCACAAAAAATGCAAAAACCGAAAGCGATCGTATGTGTTTCAGCCCATTGGTTAACAAACGGAACATGGGTTACCGCAGTTGAAAATCCCTTGACGATTCATGATTTTGGTGGTTTTCCGCAGGCGTTGTTTGATGTGCAATATCCGGCACCAGGATCACCAGATTTAGCAAAGGAAATGCAACAATTATTTCCACAAGACTTGCTTCATTTAGATTTTGAATGGGGATTGGATCACGGAACATGGTCTGTTTTAAAGCATATTTTTCCATTAGCAGATGTACCTGTCATTCAATTAAGTATTGATTATGGGAAACCAGCTTCGTATCATTTTGAGTTGGCACAATATTTAAAATCCTTACGAAAAAAGGGTGTTTTAATTGTGGCAAGTGGTAACATGGTTCATAATTTACGTATGGTTGCATGGGATAAATTGAACGAAGTAAATTATGGGTTTGATTGGGCAATTGAATGTAGCGAAGCGATGAAAAAAGCCATTTTAGATCGCAATTTTGTTGCTTTACAAAAATATGAAAGTCTTTCATCTGGAGCAAAATTAGCAATTCCTACGCCAGATCACTATTATCCTTTGATGTATGCTTTGGGCTTAGCGGAAGAAAATGAATCGATTTCACTGTTTAATGATTATGCAGTCGCAGGGTCACTAACAATGACTTCGGTTGCAATTGGAATGGATTGATTTAGTTGACAAGTCCTTCTTGAACGGCAAAACGAGTAACATCTGATGCCGAATTTGCTCCTAGTTTTTTCATCAAACTTTTTCGGTGTGAATGAACGGTATGTGGACTGATACAGAGTGTTTCACCAATTTCTTTGTTCGTTTTACCAGCTGCGATCCAACGGATAATTTCAATTTCACGTTCAGTTAGTTGAAGCGCAATACAGGTATCCTGAACTTTTGTCGCTTTTGATAAAGCAAGTGTGATCATTTTTTGACAATAAAACTTTTCTTTTTTCGGAGCTGATCGAATGCACGTAAAAATTTCATCTTGATCACAATGATGCGTTAGCATGGCGTCAACCCCTAGTTCAAATAGGCTGACAATTTCTTTTACATCGTTTTCAGCTGCTAGAACAATGCAATAGCTTTCGTTGTTTGTTTGAATTGATTTCTTTAATTCGTTTTTAAATGGGATTGTGGTATGATCCAAAAGTAGAATGTCTACTTGTTTTTGTTTTGTTGCAAGAGCAAGTTCTTCCTCATTTTTGATGAAAGCGATTTCCAGATTCCAATCTGCAAAACCAGAGAGGATGTCTTTGATTCCATGGCGAATAAGTGTGTTTTGACTTGCGATTAAAACATGCATGCTACTTAGAATTATTCTAAATAACAAAATTCACCTTTTTAAATCAAAAGGACAATACCCTATTCGGGGTATTTTGAATCATTCTAAATAAGAAAGAAAAAATAGAATGTTATACTACCACAATTCCAACAGGGCAATGGTCTGATCCTAGCACTTCATTCAGTATAAACGATTCTTTTACAGAGGGCATGAATGATTCTGAGCATAAAAAATAGTCAATCCGCCAGCCAATGTTTTTCTGTCTAGCTCCAGCGCGATAACTCCACCAAGAATATTTCACTTCTTCTGGATTTAAAGCACGAAACGTATCAATAAGTCCAGCTTGATGAAAAGCATCCATTCCATCAATTTCTTCTTGCATATATCCTGCAGCTTTGTTGTAGTTTTGTTTTGGACGTGCCAAATCAATTGCTTTGTGAGCAACATTGAAATCGCCACAAACGAGAACAGGCTTTTTGTCTTCTAATTTCTTTAAATAAGTCAAAAAATCTGCATCCCACGTTTGACGATACCCCAATCGAAGAAGCTCACTACCTGAGTTTGGAACATAAACTGTCACCAAATAATACGAGTCATATTCAGCACAAATAACGCGACCTTCTGTGTCATGTTCCGCAATTCCCATGTCGTATTCAACTGAAATTGGTTTTATTTTAGTTAAAATCGCTGTTCCGGAGTATCCTTTTTTTTCCGCTTCATTGGCAAAAACCTGGTATTCGCTCAAAGTGGCAACTGTTTCTTTAACTTGTTCAACCGTTGCTTTTGTTTCTTGTAAGCAAATGATATCCGCATCAACCGTTTGCATATCTGGGAGGAAGGACTTCTGAGCAATTGCCCGAATTCCATTGACGTTGAAAGAAATAATTTTTGTCATACTGGTCTAAATGTGTTTTTATTTGCAATGTTTACGTTGTAATTCTTCCACTTCGGGACCATATTGGTCGGTATATCTCAATTGAACTGCTTGATCTAAATCAGCACATGCTTTTTTTGTTTTTCCTTGTTGGATGTAAATCAAAGCACGAACTTTAAACGCCCAAGCATTAATTGGATTGAATTTGATCGCCAGATTAATGTCTTCCATTGCTCCTTTTAAATCATTGGTTTTTAGTCGGCTAAAACTACGGTTACTCCGCGCATATCCTTCTTCAGGGTCCAATGATACTGCTTTGTCAAAATAAGTAAGTGATTTTTCATAGTATCCATCTTGTTGGTATTTAAAACCTAGATTCACAAATCCGGCCACGTTAACAGAGTCTAATTGAATTATTTTTTCTAAGAATCGGTATGTATCCTGATCTTTATCTAATTCATCACATGCCATGGCAAGATTGTTTAAAACACCAATGTTTAATGAATCGTATTCGTAAGCTAACATCAAATCATCGTATGCACCTTGGAAATCACGCACATTACTTTTAGCACCGCCTAAATTTACGAGTATATGAATACGCTGTTCATCGGATTCAGCAATGGTATATGCTTTTTCATAGTCGCGAATTGCATCTTCGAAAAGTAAAACGGAATTAAAAAAATTACCACGATAATCATACATGTCGAAATTTTGATACCGTTCTACACCTTCATTTAAGATATTAATGGCGGTTTTGTAATCTTTTTTAGCTAAATGTAGATCAAAAATAGTGAAGTATAGTTCGTGATTTTCAGGGTACTTTTGAAGTAAGGTTTTCATTTCATCCAGCGCTTTGTCATATTTACCTACATCTGCAAGTTTTTGGACAACAGCAAATTCAGCTTCTGTTTGAGAAAAAATAGTCAAAGAAAAGTAAAGTGTAAGCGAGTAAAAAAAGTATTTAATCATGTTTTGTTGTGTTATTAAACTGCTACAAGATACCTTTTTTATTCGTTGATTTTATTTCATCATCTGGTTATTTTTCTTTTTCATCCACAGAAACACTCCCGAAAATCCCAAGTCCATCCTTGATATTAGTGTGTACATTCGAAGGATCTGAAAAAGGCGATCCACCTTGATTATTTTGAGAGGTTTTGAAATACAAATACATATCTTTTGTCATGGATTTTAATATTCCTCTCCATTTTAATACTTTTTCCGTGTAATAATTCCCATTACCATCATATACATAACCTTCCGTTAAATAGGTGTTTAAAGAAAGATTGATGGGTTTGTTTTGGTATAAAAGATCGTTAATAAAGTAATAACCACCATAACCAAATTGAATGGTTGATTCATCGGTGAAATTGTAAGAAGTAAAATAACCTGTTGTGCTGTACTGAAAAACAGAATCTTCATCATAGACGTCTTTTTGTATATAAGGCATGCTCGTAAATGCATAGTAATTTTCACCGGGAGTATCTTGAAAATTAAACAAAACTTGTCCCACATTTGAAGGAGATCCGTATGGATTTTGGATGAATACAGAACTTGTATCAATCGATGTTAGTTCAATATCGGACACCGATTTTAATTGACTAGAAATCGTTTTAAAATTTGGATAAGAAACTTCAATCTTGTAGTTTGTATTCGGTTCGATAGGAACAGATCCGAAGTATTTTCCAGTAGCAGAAATGTTTTGTAAAACATAACTTTCATTGAGATCGAGGTTGGTCAATACGACGGTTGCACCAGAAAGCTCTTTGATAGAAGGCTCTGTGTTTTTGGTTAAGAAAAATGCACTTCGTGAAACCGTGACCATGGGTGTTTGGTGGTTTTCTAAAATCGCATCTAATACCAAAAGGGGTTGTTTTCCCTCGCCTTTGAATTCAATTTCTTTTTCACATGAAAAAAGGAAAACACTTGTAATAACAAGGACAAAAGAAATTCGTTTCATTTTCTTGATTTGATTGATGGAAAATAATGGGTTCATATCTCGTGTTTTTCGATTATTCTTTGATTGAGTTTAGCTTGATTTCTTTCATTTTTTCGAAATCAAATTTGAAATTCCAACTGATCGAAGGAATGATTGGAAATAGTCCAACTCCAATTAGTGCTGGATTTCCACTTTGATTCACACCTTTGTAAATGTAAAATGGATTGTTTCGATTGTAAACATTGTAGATCGAAAGGGAAAGAATTGACAAACCATATTTTTTTTCTTTTTTTCGATTGGCTCCTAAATCTAATCGATGATATGCCGGCATGCGATATCCATTTAAGGATGAATAATTGATGAATTCGTTGTTCCACGATTGTCCAAAATAATCGGATGCGTTGTAGGTTTGACTTCCAACGGTTACAGCATTTCCGGTTCCGTAAACAAAAATTAAACCGATGTCCCATTTTTCTGTGATGTCATACGAAAGAGCAATGCTAAGATCATGTCTTCTGTCGTAACGATGATAAAATGGCTCACCATTATTCAATTCATCAAATTGGCGAATGGACCAACTCATTGTGTAACCAATCCAACCTGAAAAATTTCCTTTTTTCTTTTCGATTAGTGCTTCCCAACCATAGGCATTTCCTTTTCCGGTTGTTACGGTTTCTTCCCAATCCGTTCCATTATCAACCGAAAAATCGACACCATCTTTGTACTGAATCAAGTTGTTCATTAGTTTGTAATATCCTTCTACAGAAACAAAAATCGACTTATTTAATTCATGGTAAAAGCCCAACGATGCTTGTCTGGCGATTACTGGTTTTATTTCTCGTGTTGCAGGAACCCATAAATCAGCTGGTAGTCCGATTCCGATATTTGAAAGTAAATGCAAATATTGGGCTGATTGACTCAAACCCAATTTGATACTTGATTTGGTTCCCACTCGGTAATTGGCATTTAAACGTGGTTCTGGATTGTGGTATGTTTTGTTTCCCACCACAAAAAAGGAATGGCGATAACCGATATTCATTTTTAGTCTAGTCGAGAGAATAAAATCATCTTCGATGTACAGACCCAATTCGTGAGAATATTGTTTTCTAGATCCTGTATTGACATTCAGGTTGGTCGTGGAATCAACAACAGTGGTTGAGGTAACTCCTGGCGTGAAAGTATGATACGTTTCTACAAGACCAAAGCGAATGTTGTGATTGGGATTTGGAACAAACGTGAAATCACTTTTGATGGTCCAATCTAAAATACCAGAACTAAAACCGTTGGTGTATTTTTTGGTTGAAAGGTCGCCGAAGGTATTGGTGATTTCGTTGGTGGCTTCCCTTCCGATAAAGAAATTATAGTTTGAAAATGTTCCTGTAGTGTTCAAAAATAATTTCGGACTGATTTTATAATTCCATCGAACAGCAGCTATGGAGTTGCCCCAATTTAATTTAAATTCATTGTCGTTTTTGAAGCGATTTCCTGCATCGTCATAGTACGCTTCTTGGTTGTTGTTGAGTTGAACTTTGTCAGCCCCAAAATAACCACTTAAGTAAATGTGGTGTTTGTCGTTGATTTTGTGTTGAATTTTCGCATTAAAATCATGAAAAAAGTAACCCCCTTGCGAAGGACGATTTTTGATAAACGGTTTCACCAATAAATCCAAATACGTTCTTCTTCCACTAACCATAAACGACGTTTTGTCTTTTTTGATTGGCCCTTCCACTAATAATCGGCTTGAAATCAAACCTAAAGAACCCTCTACGTTGTATTTCTTCATGTTTCCTTCTTTCATGCGCATGTCTAAAACAGAAGAAACTCGACCTCCATAACGAGAAGGAAATCCACCTTTTGTCAACGTAACATTCGAAATGGCATCCGAATTGAAAATGGAAAAGAATCCAAATAAATGAGAAGCATTGTAAACAGGAACACCATCTAATAAAATTAAGTTTTGATCTGGACCACCACCACGAACATACAAACCACTCGATGCTTCACCACCTGCTTTTACACCTGGTAAAAGTTGAATCATTCGCATGACATCTTTTTCACCCAAAACGAGAGGCAGTTTGTCTAATTTATCCAATTGAATTTCGATTGTACCTGTCTGCGTATTGTCGATTTGACGGTTATTTCCTTCAGCAGAGATGGTGATTTCAGATAATTCTTGAATTTTTTCAAGTTGTACATTTAATTCAGATGTGTTTTTGTCTACCGTAAAATAACGCGTTTTCAAACTGAAAAAACTGACACGAATAAAAGCCTGTTCGTTTGGAATCGTTAAACTGTAAAACCCATAATCATTGGTTACAGCACCCAATTTTGAGACGGTATCAAAAATAGTTGCACCAAGAAGTTTTTCACCAGTTTCACCGTTGGTAATATAGCCAGAAATCGTTCTTTTTTCCTGACTAAAAAGGAAGGTGTTAGCACTATAAAAAAGGATCAGTAAAAGAAATTTATTCATGTGAATGGGTTTGATAAAATAAGTTAACTCAAATTGAAATAAAATATTGCGTTAACTTACCTGCAAAATAAAGGACTTTTTTTTAACAGCAATTACTCTTTTTAGAATTTATAATCAATTCCAATGAAGATTTTCAAAATTCTTTAGAAACAGAATTTAATAGCGTTTAGAAAATACCGAGTGCTTTGAGAGTAGTTTGCTTTTTAAGTTTAAAATAGGCGTGAGTTAATAATCCATAATCAGCATAAACAAGGTTGTTTTTCTGCGTGTAATAAGGCGAAGGAAAATCATTTATTTCATCTTCATCTAAATCGAAAATAACCGCTTCACGAAAGTTGATTTTCTCAGGTTTAATCATAGACTTCGAAGCGGAAGGATGTTCAAAATCACTTGTTTGATAGAGGCAAGCCCACTGATTATCTGCTGTAGGATAAACTTCCATATAATGAGATGGAATCAGACGAAAAGTTGGTTTTGAATCCGATTTCAGTACAAAAAAGAGTGCATGTTTGGCTCGACTTAATTCAACTATATTCAGTGTTCCTTCAACATCAAATTGGATGATTTTAGGTGTGTTTTTTCCGTATATAGATTGAATCACTTCTCCCTGAATTTCCGCTCGATTACTTTCACCAATTTCCAGTTGATCTTTGGGAGTACAAGCATGAATCTTGGCTACAAATACATGTAAATTGCTTGAATCTTGTTTGACTATTTCTACTTTTTTATTCTTGTTTTCAGCTAAGTTATTTTGCTCGTTTTCCTTGCAAGCGAAAAAAGTAAAAAGGATAAAAAGAAAGAAAAGGAAATTTTTCATATTACCTAAAAGTCTAAAATGAAAAAAGGGCATCTCGAACAATCGGACACCCTTTTATGAAAAAAAAATTGTTATAAATCATCAGGAAGCGTTGCTTGCTTCAATGATTTTGCTTTTGGCTTCAATTTATCGATAAACACAACACGGAATTTTTCTCCATCAACCGTGTAAATCATTTCGGATATTCCGTTTGTGATTGTAGGAGGTTGTTTTTTAGCATTGTAGAATTTTTTATCAATTAATTCCGGCGTTCCATCTTCGTAAAAAACAAAAACAGATACCACTGCACCATTTTCAACACGAACTTTTCCAGATACACAGTTTACTTGATCTCCCTCAAAAAAACTGATAATAACGTTTCGATGCATGTCGTCTTGAACGGTGTTTGCTCCTCTTTTTGCAAATGCATCTTCTAGCTGTTTAAAGCAATTGGACTGAGCATGATAGCTCAACGAAAATAGGAGTGAGAGACTGAAAAGTAAACTTTTTTTCATCATTTTTTGCTTGGTTTTATGAGTTTCCTCTGTTTCAAATATACTAAGTTTGCTTGAATTCGATGTTGGCAAAACGAAAATAATTAAATTTGACCAAAATCAAACACAATGAGTGCAAATCAAATTGCAAGCCATTTTTTCGAAGCAAGCGAAATTTTACTAAAATTTAACACCGAAGAGAATTGGGAACGGATTCGTCAAGCAGGGGATATCTTGGTTGATTCAATTCGTTCTGGCGGAAAGATTTACAGTTGCGGAAACGGTGGTTCGATGTGTGATTCGATGCATTTTGCAGAAGAACTAACGGGTAGATACCGCGAAAATCGTCCTGCAATTGCAGCGATTTCTATTTCCGATGCGAGTCATCTTTCTTGTGTTTCCAATGATTTTGGGTATGAGTTTGTTTTTTCTCGTTTCTTAGAAGCTTTTGGTTCTAATGGGGATGTTTTGTTAGCGATTTCCACTTCAGGTAATTCCGCAAATGTTGTTCGAGCAATCGAAACTGCACGCGAAAAAGGAATGAAAGTAATTGGCCTAACAGGTAAAACAGGCGGGAAAATGGCCGATTTATGTGATGTCGAAATTCGTGCACCGTTTTCGGATTATGCCGATCGAGCACAAGAAATTCATATCAAAGTAATTCATACATTGATTGATTATATTGAAAAACAATTATTTAACTAAAATAAAGAATGGGTACTTTAGCACAATTTTTTGAATCTGGAGAACAAACAAGTCAGAAAGGGCATTTTAGAAATTTGGTTTTACTTGCCCGTTTAGACGGTATCGTTGCCAAAAAAGAAAAAGAATTCTTAGCCAAAATGGCTCGTAGACTTTCCTTAACGGATGAACAAGTAAACGAAATAGTATTGAATCCAACCGCATATCCCGTTGTTCCACCGGTTTCTCGGGAAGAACGCTATGAACGCTTGGTAGCTTTAACAGAAATGGCCATGGCGGATGGAGCAATTGAGTCCGATGAAAAAGAATTGTTGAACCGATTAGGCATTGCTTTGGGATTTACCACCGAGCGACTCAATGAAAAGTTGCCAATTATTATTGAAAAATTGAAAAACGGAAATCCTTCTCACGCTATCGTAGAGGCTGTTTTGTAAAAAATAAATCATGAATTATTCTTATACTGTTGAAGAGCGTTTTCTTCGCTATGTACAAATAGATACAACGGCTGATCCAAATTCAACTTCTTTTCCTTCATCCATGAAGCAAAAAGATTTAGCGAAACTTTTGGCCGACGAATTAACCCAAATGGGTGCTTCCGATGTGGAAATGGACGAATGGGGGTATGTTTTTGCAACCATTCCTTCTAATTCCGAAAAAGAATCCATTCCAACCATTTGTTTGTGTTCACACATGGACACCGCTCCGGATTGTTCTGGAACAAACGTGAAACCAATTGTTCACCGAAAATGGGACGGTTCTCCGATTGTTTTACCAGACGATTCCGAACAAGTGATCACCGTTGAACGACATGCTTATTTGAAGGAGAAAATTGGTGACGATATCATTACAGCGAGTGGGTTGACTTTGTTGGGAGCAGATGATAAAGCAGGTGTGGCGATCATCATGGATTTTGCTCATTTTCTTTTGACAAACCCTCAAATCAAACACGGAAATGTACGCATTTTATTCACTCCCGATGAAGAGGTGGGGAGAGGTGTAGAAAAATTGGACATGTCTAAACTCAAAGCAGATTACGGTTATACCTTAGATAGCGGTGAGTTAGGAGCCATCGAAGACGAATCTTTTTCAGCTGATGCAATGACCTTCCACATTTTGGGGATAAGCGCTCATCCTGGTTATGCGAAAGGCAAAATGGTTCACGCCATGAAAGTTGCAGCAACGTTTATTGATGCCTTGCCAAAAGATGCTTGGTGTCCAGAAGCGACAGCGGGTCGTGAAGGTTTTGTGCATCCAACTTCGATCAATGGTGGTTTGGAAGAAGCTACAGTTTCGTTTATCATTCGTGACCATGAGACCAGTAAATTGGCAGAATACGAAGCACGTTTGGAAGAAATATTAAAAAACACAATCGAACAATTCCCCGGAGCGACATACACCTGTGAGGTGGTAGAACAATACCGCAACATGAAGGAAATCATCCGCGACGTTCCCTTTGTGACCGATTATGCTATCGAAGCAATGACGCGTGCAGGTGTCACTCCACAGCCAACAATCATTCGAGGAGGAACAGACGGATCTCGCTTGTCTTTCATGGGTTTACCTTGTCCGAATTTATTTACGGGAGAAATGGCGATTCACTCCCGCCACGAATACGTGAGTGTGCAAGACATGCAAAAAGCGGTTGCCACCTTAGCGGAATTACTCCAAATTTGGGAAGAGAAAGCATAATATTAATTGACTCAAAAAAGAACGTTGGATTTGGAATTTAGCGTTCTTTTTGTTTCTATCAAAAAGGAATGATTCGAATCGCTTATAAGACGTATTTCTTTACTTCTATCTTTCTGTTCTTGCTTTGTTTGTTTCTAAGTGGCTCACTTGATATTTCAATTCACGACACTTATTTTGTTGTGGCAAATAGTCATATTGCTATTTTGCTTGGGATTTTTTATCTTTTTTGGGCTGGGGTTTTACGTTTTTTGGCTGTTTTTCAGTATTCTACATCTAAAAGAATCACTCAAATTCACTACCTAATAACCACTTTTCTCTTGCTGGCATTTTTTGTTTACCAACTTTGGAGTGTAGCAATTCCTCCAGAAAGAATCTACGAAGATTACAGTGTTTATGGCGAGTTTGATGCAAATCAAAGCATTCATTCTTGGAGCAATGTTTTTCTTGCATCAGCAATTGGCATTTGGGTTCTTACCCAACTTGTTTTTTTGACAGCGATAATCTTTGCGGGAGTAAGGTGTTTGAAAAAGTGAGGTTAGAATTATATAAAGTTGATCATTGCTTTTACAATCGGAAAGAGACAGATTTTTTTCTTTTTGGCCGTTTCGGCAATTGTTCCTGATGTCACAATGCCGTCGCGCTTTCCGCTACTAGTCCGCTAAAAAGCGGAGCTAACCGCTACAATCGCTAACGGAATTGGATGATGGTTTGATAAATCAAATATTTTGGTTGTTTCTCCAAGAACCAATGATTGGTGCGCTTTTACCCAAGCATAGAAGTCTGAAAACGCTTCGCATTTTCTTGGACCTTTTCATTTCCACAATTCTTCAAGCAAGCTTGGAATGGTGTAAAATGAAAAAGCCCAGCACTACGTGCCAGACTTCCGTTTGTGCGCATGACTGGATTTCTCCAAGAACCAATGAATGGTGCGCTTTTACCCAAGCATAGAAGTCTGAAAACGCTTCGCATTTTCTTGGACCTTTTCATTTCCACAATTCTTCAAGCAAGCTTGGAATGGTGTAAAATGAAAAAGCCCGGCACTATGTGCCAGACTTCCTTTTGTGCGCATGACTGGATTCGAACCAGCACACCTAGTGGCACCACCCCCTCAAGATGGCGTGTCTACCAATTTCACCACATGCGCAATTATATTTCGATTGTCCGTTGACACTCGAGCAAAAATAACGATTTCTGCGTGGCAAAGATAGTATTTTTAGGGTTTTTCAAAAGGAAAATGGTAATTTTCTATTTCACTTTGCTTGTCAGGAGTACAAATACCTTTTAACCAAACAGAAAAGTAACTCCAATGGTGTTGAATTGTTTCTGTTTCTGTCTGACAACCAGAGCGAAGACCTTGTTTTATCCAATGATCTCCAAAAAAACGAATGATTTCAACCCAAGCCAAAGCATCTTTTTCGTTTGTTGAAATGAAAATTCCGTTTTCAATCCCTTTTTGAAAAGCGGATAAATACAGCTGATCCCTAAATTGGTTTACCTGTTGAAAATGTATTTTGATCGACGGGACTTCCATGAATAATTGCTCCAGATCCAACAAAATAAACCGGTAGGCAAATACTTTTTTCATCCCGTTTAAATATTCTTCAATAAAATGGTGAAGCTCAAAATCCTGATTATTGTAAGCGTTTGACTCAGAAAAAGCAAAAAATTCAAAATATAAATTTGTCAAAATATCCTCTTTTCGCTTAAAATGATAATTTAAATTCCCTTGAGATATATTCAATTCTTGGGCAATCATTCTCAACGTTACGTTTGCAATTCCTTGTATGTTAAATAATTCTATACTCTTATCAAGTATTTTTCTTTTTGTTGGATGCATTTTAGTAAATATGACCTAAATTTAGTAATTTTGACCTAAAATTAATCAAATGAAACGAATTCAATACATAGAGATCGAAGATTTAACATGGTTTCCCGCATTTTTGCGCAATCCCATGACCGATTTTTTGCAGTTTGTTGCCAATAAAATGAACGTTTATCAAGCAATTATTCCGATGTTAAGTGACTTGGTTCATAAACAAGGAAGTAACCAGATCGTGGACATTGCATCAGGTGGTGGTGGTGGGCTTCTCCGAATAGTAGAAGAACTCGAAAAATCAACTCCTTCTTTGGAAGTAACGTTAACCGATTTTTATCCAAATATTCCTGCTTTCAAACGAACACAAGCACAGAATAAACGATTCAAGTTTTATGAAAAGTCAGTTGATGCGCGAAATGTACCGTCAGAATTAAAAGGACTTAGATCGATGTTTTTATCTTTTCATCATTTTAATCCAAATGATGCGAAGGAAATTCTTTCGAATGCAGTGAAAAGCAATCAACCGATAGCTATATTTGAAATTCAGGATCGCAGCTTGCCCAGTTTGATAGCGATGCTTTTTTCTCCCATTTCAACCCTTGTTTTTACACCTTTTATTCGTCCGTTTTCACTGTCCAGACTTGTCTTTACGTATTTGATTCCTATTTTGCCGCTCTTGATTTTACACGATGGTATTGTATCATCTTTGAGAACGTATTCCCCTGCGGAAATGGATGAGCTTATTCTTCAGGTACCTAATCACACTAACTTTGATTGGAAAACCGAAAAGATAAAAGGAAAATCAGGATTTGTTATCTACTTAACTGGAATTCCAAAATAAGATTTCGATATTTTCAAAGCTAGTTTTCAACATTCGTTTTTTATCCAAAAAGTATTTTCTAAATTTGTAATCGTATGGGAGATTATATCGTTTCGGCCAGAAAATACAGACCACAAACATTTGATACCGTTGTTGGACAAAAGTCTATTACGACGACCTTGAAAAATGCGATCAAAAATGATCATTTAGCTCAAGCTTTTTTGTTTTGCGGTTCGAGAGGTGTTGGTAAAACAACAACTGCTCGTATTTTGGCAAAGACGATTAATTGTATGACTCCCACAGATCAAATGGAAGCATGCGACCAATGCGATTCGTGTCTTTCATTTAATTCGGGCGCTTCACTCAATGTGTATGAATTAGATGCTGCCTCCAACAACTCGGTAGACGACATCCGAAACTTGATTGATCAAGTGCGCATTGCTCCACAGTTGGGGACACACAAGGTCTACATTATCGATGAGGTTCACATGTTGTCGAATGCTGCATTCAATGCTTTTTTGAAAACCTTGGAGGAACCACCTGCACATGCGATTTTCATTTTAGCAACGACCGAGAAGCACAAAATTATTCCGACCATTTTGTCACGTTGTCAGATCTTTGATTTCAACCGAATTAAGATCAAAGACATGTCTGATCATTTGGCAACAATTGCTCAAAAAGAAGGAATCAATGCGGAGCCAGAAGCCTTGCATCTCATTGCGCAAAAAGCGGATGGTGCTTTGCGTGATGCGCTTTCTATTTTTGATCAAATTGTTAGTTTTTCTGGATCCAATTTGTCTTATCAAGCAGCGATTGATAATTTAAATATTCTGGACTACGATTATTATTTTCGAATCGTAGATCATGCCATGAAAGAAGATATTCCTGCTTGTCTTTTGTTGTTTAATGACATTCAAGAGAAAGGATTTGATGGGCATAATTTTATTGTTGGTCTAGCAGATCATATCCGTAATTTGTTGGTATGCAAAGATCCTCGAACTGCTCGCTTACTCGAAGTGGGAGAAACAGTTGAAAATCGATTTATCGAGCAGTCAAAACAAATCGACAACGCTATTTTACTTCGTGCTTTGGGTGTTCTTTCCAAAACAGATGTTGATTACAAAGCTTCTAAGAATGCCCGGCTTTTAGTGGAATTGGCTTTGATGCAGTTGTGTTCGATTAAAAACGAGCTCGAAAAAAAAAAGGATTAACTGATTTTGTTACTTTAATTCCGTTTTCAGGTCAAAGCATTCGAACTACGATTCCGGCCAAAAATAAGCCATCTTCAGCGGCAGAAAGACCGACTATTTCATTTAAAAAGGAAGCCAAAACACTGAGTGCTCCAACAGGACAATTGAAAACGAACACCATTTCAATTGTTCAAATGATGAATAATCCGCAAGGGGTTGAGCAAGAAAAATCGGTAGAAAACGAAGATTTAAGTGATCGTCCAAGGAAATTATTTTCGATGGATGAACTGAAAATGTATTGGCGACAATTTGCCCATCACATGAAAGGGAAAGGAAATGAAGCACTTTTTGTTGGGTTGAATAAGCGTGAACCGAAAATGCTGGATCAATTTCAAATTGTACAAGAAGTAGATCACCAAGTTTTGTTAGACATGTTGAATGCCGAAAAGCAAGAATTACTCGGCTTTTTACGAACAAAATTAGAAAATTGGGGAATTACAATCGAGTTTATAATTTCTCAAAATCAAGAAGAAAACACCAAGATGCTGACAGGGAAAGATCGATTTGAAGCACTTGCTCGAAAAAATGCCAATTTATTTACTTTACAGAAAGTATTCAATTTAGATATTGAGTATTGATTTGACATGAAATAGAATCGACTCAAACTTGAACTTTTTAAAAAGTCATTCGCAATTGAACTGTTAGATCACTTTTTCTGTTTCCTGAAATTTCTTCTGAACCAGAACTCAAACTAGTTCGATTTGCATAAATGAAATTTCCATACCGAACCCACAAATCAAACTTGCGTAAAAAAGTATAACGAACCATCAAATATGCTCTACTTCCTTGGTAATAGTATGCGGGAACCGAAAACACATAGAGTGCATTGCTTTCAAACGAGTACAAGCGAGAATCATACGAGTCAGTATCAAATAAGGCATAGCGAAAAGCAATATCAATTGGAGAACTTTTTGGTCGAAGAAGGATATCTTGTGTAAATAGCATTCCTTTTTCAGGAGTATTACTCGGACGATGAATGGTAACGTATTCGATTCTACTTTTAAGTGTGATGGCTTCCGAGATTTGATAGCTTAAATTTAAACGATAATTTCGTTGAAATACATCCTCAATGGGTGTGATAGTTCCATCGGAATCCCGGCTGTTTTTCTGTCTTAATTGTTGTCTAAAACGGGCATAGATTTCAAGTTGTTTATTCGGTTTGTAGGATGGTTGAAACAAAAATTCATGACCCGAAGAAGGTGCGTCAAGCTGGTATTTGAGCCAACTTGCCTGAAAAACATCATAATACGTGTTGATTGACCATGCGCTTGATAGTTTTAGACGTAACCCCATGTACAAACCATTTTCATTTTGTGTCCGACTTCCTTCTGAAAAGGCATTGTTGTAAAAAGTGTGATATGCTTTACCATAATTTCGATAGAGCAAACTTAAGGAAGCACGCGCATCCAAAGCGATAATCAATCCTTGTAGAATAGCATGATCATTCTGTTCGTAAGAGCGAGCATATTCACCAAAAAAGTTCATGTTTCGCCAGACATAGCTGTAATCAGCAGAAAAACTAGTTAAGTTTTTTCCTCTGAAGTCGAATTGAGAATAGGGGAGTGTGTCTCGGTTAAAAGGACTTGTATATCCTTGAGAAATTGCTGCGACTCCTGCTTGGAAGCCTCCTTTTTGATACCGAACGTTTGAACCTACAATGCGTTCGGTTAAGGTATGTTTTCGAGCAATCTCGGAATTGGTGCGATGTAGACCGCTCAAATTGATACTGGAAACAAATTCAAATTCATCTAACAACGAGTCGGAAACAACAGATCCATCCACTTGTTTTTGAGAGCCAAAAAGAGTTAAACTCCAATTTTTATAACCCAAATCAATCCCAACACCACGCATAAAACGGTTTTCATCTACGGAAGTATATGGACGCAAAGCTTGCGCATTTTTCTTGATATTTGCCACATCAGCTGTTTTGTTAAAAGCATACCCCGACCAAAAATTCAATCCTTGACCAATTTGCACTTGAAAATCACCAACAGCAATTCCTCGTAAATACTTTCCACCTTTGTAATAGGCATGAGCTGAATAAAAATCAAAACCTTGTTTTTGACTTCCACGGAAAAATTGTTCTCCAGGATCTTTTTCAGCTGTGAAACCGACGCTTATATTTGTTCGATAACTGTATCGAAAACGCGTGTAATACCGATCAGCATTTCCATGATAATATTTGTTACTACTCAATAAAACGGAATCTGGTACGCGCTCATATCCTGCTTTGGGTTCGGGAATAGTTTGATAACGTAGAAATAATTCAAATTTACCGTATTTCAATGCTTCTTTCAAACTGACATGAACTTGGTCCAATTTGTCATCAATTTTAATAAATGGTAGTATGAGTTGTATTGTGGACAGATCCCAATATTTTAAAACTTGAAGTTCATATTTGCTAATTAATTTCCCGAATTGTTTGCGGTGTAAAAGAAGGTCATTGATTTGAACGTCTGTCAATAAACCAATTTCTTGAAGTTGTTCTCGTGTCGCATTATTCAGGTTTAAAGGATGATCGATGTAGTAATTCAAACTGGCGATTACATCCGTCAAATCGACTTCTTCCGCTTCCAATTGTTCGGAAATAAACTCAATTCGTTGCTGTACAATTTCTTGCCTAGTTTGCGCTTGAAAATCGAAACAGAAGAAAATGAAAAGTAAAATGATTCCAATCTTATTCATCCGTTTTCGACTTTAAGGCATAAGAAAAGCTTACATGAGGAGACCAACCCAATTGCTGATGCCAAGCAGAACCAATATCAATTTTAAATGTTTTTTTGATGTGATAACCAAATCCACCTGAAATTTCAACTGGATTTACAGCAGCACCTAAACGCAAGAAAAAAGGTGTAGATAATTGATATTCAACAGCTCCTTTCACTCGAAGTCGAGATTCAATTTCTTTTTCCGCTTCAATCAAAGCAAGTACTTGTTTTGAAATCTGGTAACCTAATCCCAAACGCATAAAAGTCGAATAACGGTCATTTGTGCCCGGAATGGCTTCGTTTCTTCCAAGGTTGTAGACACTGAATCCAAGTTTTATTTGTGAGGATATATCGGCCAAAAAACCCAATTCACCCGTAACTGTACCCGTGTTTCCATATTGATCTATCCGAATTCCTTGGTAATTCATTTGAACTCCAGCAGCCATTTTTTCGGTTAACTGTAGACTATAACCCAGTCCAATACGTTGTGTGCGATACAATTCAAATCCATGAAATTGACCTCCTACAGAAAAAACACCTTTGCGAATGGGAATAGCAAGTGCAAAAGCTTGATTTTGAAATTCACGGAGTAAATATCGGTTTTCATAAGCAAGCCCTATTTCAAGTTGTTTCAACGATGCTAAAGCAGCTGGATTATGATGATAGCTCCAAACATCCGACAAGGTTGTCGAAGCGTTTGATAAAGACAAAGATCGTCCGCCACTAGGAATCCATCCTTGAGAGAAGGAATATCCAGCAGAGAGTACGATCAGTAGTTTGAATAACAGTTGGTTCATGTGTTAAATGTACGTGTTTTTTTACACGAAAATAAAATAAGAGTTTAATTTTTTTAAATTTTTACGAGGCATCTTTTAAATCAATTAAAACGCCTTTCCGTAAAACCACTTTTCGACGAATGCGTTTGTCATTTTTCCAAAATTGCATCACACCGAATGAAACTAGCATACTTCCTGCCATTCCTTCCATGAATACAGCAACGAAAATTTGATGAACAGATAAATGATGTCCCCAGAGGACTTCTTTTTCAAAAGAGTGAATAAAACTTGGATCCAATCCAACGATGTAAATGATTAAACTAACTGAACCCAATGTAGTTGCTAACAAATTGGCTCCCAATAAAGAAAATAATTGGTTGACATAATCCAGTTTTTCGTGATCAATTCGAATTTGTTGTGCCATTTTGTGGCTGATCCAAATGGATATAAGAAGGTTTAAAAAACGGAGTTCTGTGATTTCGGATAATCCGAATAGTTTCATTATCAGGAACAAACCACAGTAAGAGAAATACAAAATCAATCCATATTTCAACGTAAGATTTTTAGTTTTCATGGCATTCGAATTTTAGTTCAACCTTTGTTCGATCAAGGTAAAAAATTCGCGCGTGAGAATTGGATGAAAATGAAAGAAATCCGTTTTGATATGAATATTTATGAACTTATTTTGAACGTTCTATTTTTTGGTAAAAACTTTCCCAAACAAGTTCGTTTACAACTTGGTAAAGTGTTTGGTTTCCGTGAAGCATTTCTTGTATTCGAACCATTTCAGGGTATTGAGTTGCCTCCAAACGAAAATAGAGGTGTTTGCTTCCCACACGCTGAATTTCTTCAAAAACACGTTCATTTGTGATTTTATAACAAGTCTTTCCATTGGATAACAATCTGTATTGCGGAAAGTCGGTATTTTTGTTTTCCATAAAGCGAAAGTACAGAATGTTCATCAATGCAGCACATCAGAAAGGGGTCGAATATCTTTTTCAATCCAATTGGGCGGAAGCGCTGATTCATTTTGATTTAGCAAGAACTCACAATCCTGAGGCAAACGAAATCTTGGTAGATCAAGGTTTTGCACTCACTTTTTTGGGAGAAAAAGAAAGAGCTTTGACCGATTTTTCTACATTAATCGATTGGCAACCAGAGAATGCGCAACATTGGTGGAAACGTTCGTTTTGTTATGCTTATTTTTTGGAAACAGAAAAAGCAAAAGCCGATTTTGAAAAAGCAATTCGCTTAGATCCACTTCTTGAAGAAAAAAAGAAAACGCCTTTTGCGTATCGATTAGAAGAAATCAAGATGTGGCAAAATTGGGAAAATACGTTTGATTCAGTGGATAAATTCAATCAATTCATGCACTATATTCAACACCAATCAAAAACAAAATGACATGACAAAAAAAGAAAAAGCACTTTATATTCAAACAGAATTAGAACGATTGTATCCAGAAACTCCTGTTCCATTGGATCATTCGGATGCGTATACTTTGTTGATTTCTGTCTTACTTTCTGCTCAATGCACAGACGAAAGAGTGAACAAAATTACACCCTTGCTTTTTGCTCGTGCCAATAATCCGTTTGATATGGTCCGTTTGTCTGTCGACGAAATTCGGGATATTATCCGACCGTGTGGACTTTCTCCTCGGAAATCACAAGCCATTTTTACTTTATCCGAGATCTTAATTGATAAATATAACGGTGATGTTCCTGCCAATATGGATTTGTTGGAAGAATTACCAGGCGTTGGACACAAAACGGCTTCTGTTGTTATGTCGCAATGGTTTGGAGAGCCCGCTTTTCCAGTTGATACGCACATTCACCGCTTGTTGACGCGTTGGGGAATTACCAATGGTAAAAACGTAGAGCAAACCGAAAAAGATGCTAAAAAATTATTTCCCCGTGATTTATGGAATAAACTGCATCTCCAGATCATTTTTTATGGAAGGGAATATAGTCCTGCTCGAAGTCCAAAATGGGAAAAAGATTTTATCACGCGAACAGTTGGTACAAAAAAAGCACTGGCAGAATTGGTTGGACGTGTTGAGTAATTATAGAAATTTTGATAACGTGATGATTCCTGTCAGTAAGATGAGGAATTGAACCAGAAAACGGAATCGGTCTTCAGAGATCCTTTTCAGGGCCATTTTACCTAAAATAGTGCCTAATATACTAACTACGAGTAATATTGGGATGAGGTATAAATCGTGTTTGTGAACGTATCCGTTTGAATAATAAACGATACTTCGAGAAAGGTCAATGGCTAAATCAATAATAGCTGAAGTAGCGATGAAGACCTGCATTTTTAAATGGAATGAATTTAATACTACACCACGAATAGCACCTCCGCTTCCTATAATTCCGGCTATAAAACCCGAAATAATTCCACCAAAAACGGCATTTCTTTTGTTAGGTTTCAGTTGAAGATTGGGTTTCCAAAAGAACAAAAGCGCGATGAGTATCAGAAAGATCCCCATACTTATTTCAAGCCATTTTGTTGAGGAAAATTGACTTAACCAGGCGCCAAGAATGACAAAAAGAGTAGCTGGAATTCCTAAATAGAGGATGAGTTTTTTGTCAAAACCATGTCTAAATACAGCAATTTTACTGATATTAGAAGAAACATGAAAGACAGCCGTAATTCCCAATACGGAATGAAAATCAAGGAAATAGCTAGCGATTGGGATGAAGAAAAGTGAAGACCCAAATCCACCAACTGTGCCAAAAAATTCAGCAAAAAGAGCTAAAATGACAAATAGAAGTAAGGTATTTAATTCCACATTACTTTGTTAGCCAATGTAAATTTCTGCTGTACATGAAAATATAAATTCCAGTTATAATCCCATTTACAATTTGAGCAAGCGATGAAACTTCACTGATTGGGATAATGAAATACACAGATGCAAACACCATTAAATCATAAATTATGTATAAATGAAATCCAATTTTTTTCCCTTTAGACATCATCCATACAGAGATCAAACCAATGGAATATGCGAATACAGCTAATGTTTGATTCAAATAAAATTTTTGGTTAGTATAATCAATTTGACGGGTGATTTTTTCCATTTCAAGTGCCCAATAATCAAAACCTTGTGCACTTAAATCCTTGGCTAAAATGAGATTTGGTGCCATAATGCCGTCAATTTCTTCTTGAGCAATCGGCCCCATAAAAAAAGCGAGTATGGCAGATAATAAACCAAAACCAACTGCTATGGAAGTAAGGATTAGCAATACTTTTAAGAATATAGGCATTTTACCACCGTCAGAATACTTTGGTAAGTCCATTTGATCATCTGTATACATACTTATCTTGTTTTTACAAATTGTTTACTCAATTCCATGAACGGATGAAGATAACAATCTTCTTTGATATATGGAACAATCTGACGATATTCTTTTACAAGAGATTCAATTCGTTCACTCGATTTCAATGGTCTTCTAAACTCAATGGCTTGGCAGGCATTGAACAATTCAATCCCTTGTATAGCAAAGCAATTCTCTACAACACGATATAATTTTGTAGCTGCATTGGCTCCCATCGAAACATGATCTTCCTGTCCGTTGGATGAATCAATGGTATCAACGCTTGCTGGTGTACACAATTGTTTGTTTTGACTCACGATCGAAGCACAAGCATACTGTGGAATCATAAAACCAGAATTTAAACCTGGTTTGGCAACCAAAAATGCAGGTAAACCACGTGTTCCAGAAATGAGCTTGTAAACACGTCTTTCAGAAATACTACCCATTTCGGCCAAAGCAATTGCCAAGAAATCCATGGCAAGTGCCAAAGGTTGACCGTGAAAATTTCCTGCTGAGACCACTTCTCCTTCTTCTAGGAAAATGGTTGGATTGTCTGTTACCGCATTGATTTCGTTTTCAATGATTTGAGCACAATATTCGATCGCATCATAACTCGCACCATGAACTTGCGGGATACAGCGGAACGAGTATGGATCCTGAACATGTTCTTTCGGTTGTGCAATAATCTGACTTCCAGCAAGGATTTCACGGATGATTTCAGCTGTTTTAATTTGTCCTTTTTGTTTGCGAATTTCATTCACTGAAATACCAAATGGTTCGATTCGGCCGTCATAGCCTTCGAGTGAAATGGCTGCAACTTCATTGAATTGACTCCACAATTTTCGTGCAGCCGAAACTGCATACGATCCAAAGCTACTCATGAACTGTGTTCCATTCAACAAAGCAAGACCTTCTTTTGATTTCAAAGTGATGCTTTCTAAGCCAAATTTTTGGTTGATTTCTGCACCAGAATAACGTTTTCCTTGATAATCAGCTTCACCTTCTCCAATCAAAGGCAAGCACAAATGAGCCAAAGGCGCTAAGTCACCCGAAGCGCCCAAACTACCTTGTTGGTAAACAACTGGGTAAATGCCCTCGTTGTAAAAAAACAAAAGTCGTTCAACCGTTTCCAACTGAACACCAGAATGCCCGTGGGATAAGCCCATGGCTTTTAAAAGTAACATTCGTCGTACAATCGGAGCAGGAACTTCCTCGCCCATTCCACACGCATGAGAAAGAACCAAATTGCGTTGTAATTGTTCCAATTCTTCATTTGGAATTACCGTATTGCACAATGATCCAAAACCAGTGTTAATCCCATAAATCACGCGGTTTTCTTTTGCAACAACATCGTCTAAGAAAGACCGACAAGCGATGATTTGTTTTTTTGATTCTTCTGAAAGAACCATTTTTATTTCAGGAGAATTAACCCAATGATTTAACGCATCTAAAGTTACCCAATGGGATGTAATTTCAATTGTATTCATGAATTGGGGAGTATTTTGTTTATTTCGATAATTTAAAAATCAATTCTTCTAAGCTAACTTCTTCTTGTTCGCCTGATTGCATGTTTTTTAATTGAATTAAATTTTCTTCTATTTCTTGTTCACCAACCAATGCCACAAATGGCACGTGCAAATCGTTTGCGTATTTCATTTGTTTTTGCATTTTGGCAGATTTCGGGTATAAATCACATGAAATACCATTTTTACGGATTTCCTTGATGAGTTTCAAGCAGTGGTTTTGTTCTTTTTCGCCAAAGTTGACAAACAATACTTGCAGACTTTCTTCCACTTCGGTGGGGAACAATTCCAGTTCTGTCAACACATCGTAAATGCGATCTGCGCCAAATGAAATTCCAACTCCAGACATATTAGACATACCAAAAAGACCTGTTAAATCGTCATATCGTCCACCACCACAGATGCTTCCCATTTTTACGTTGTTTGCTTTTACTTCGAAAATGGCACCTGTGTAATAGTTCAATCCACGAGCTAAAGTGACATCAAAACGTAAATCAGCGCGATCCAATCCGAGTTGTTCCGTTTGGTTTAAAACAAACTCTAATTCATCCAGTCCCAAGAGACCAATCGTACTTTCTTTCAGGAATTCACGCATTTGGGCAATTTGTTCTTGGTTGTTACCAGCCAAAGAAAAAAGTGGTTGAATTTTTTGGATTGCCAATTCGGAAACCTCTTTTTCATTTAATTCTTTGATTACACCCTCTTCGCCAATTTTATCTAGTTTATCAATCGCAACCGTGATGTCAATTAACTTATCAGACTCCCCTGAAACTTCAGCAATTCCCGATAAAATCTTACGGTTGTTGATTAATATCGTAAAACTAGGAATGTTCAGATTCGTTAGGATTTCATCAAATAGCTGAACAAAATCCACTTCATACGTAAGAGAATCACTTCCAACCACATCGGCATCGCATTGATAAAACTCTTGGTAACGACCGTGTTGAGGACGATCTGCACGCCAAACAGGTTGAATTTGATAACGTTTAAATGGAAAAGACAATTCATTTTGATGTTGCACGACAAAACGCGCAAAGGGAACTGTTAAATCATAACGCAATGCTTTTTCGGAGAGGGAATTAGCAAATCGAGCTAAATTTCCTTCGGCAAGTGCATCTAAATCAGCTTTTTTCTGTTTTTCACCAGAATTTAAAATTCGAAAGATCAATCGATCGCCTTCTTCGCCATATTTTCCCATCAACGTGGAAGAAAGTTCGAAAGAGGGAGTTTCGATCGGGGCAAATCCGAAGCGTTTGAAAGAAGCTTTGATGGTGTCAAAAATATACGTTCGACGAGCAACTTCTCTTGGTAAAAAATCACGGGTTCCTTTCGGAATAGCGGGTTTTTGCGCCATGTTTGATTTCAATTTAGATTGCAAAAGTAAGGAAAATTTGATGATTTTGATTGGAGTAGTAGTGACTTAACAAGTGAGTATTAATCTGGATTACGATTTTTTAGAAAAAAAAGCAAAAAAAATAGGCTACCTGTTTCCAGATAGCCTAAGAAAATAATTCTTTAATTCAGCTTAGAATCTCCATCCCAAACGGAAAGCAACATTTCCTGCTCCAGTTTGCAAAGAAGATACTTTGTTACCCAAAATAGTTTGGTTTACAGTAACACCACCTAGTGTTTGTGTAATTTCAGCATCTTTTGTGTTAACAGTTGTATAGTTAAGACCTAACTCAACTCCTAAGTACAAGTTTTCTACAACGTAGAAATCCAAACCAGCACCAGCAGCAACACCGAACATAGAACGCTTAGCAACTACTTCTGAGCTAGCTCCTGATAAATAGTCATAGCTTCCTGCTCCATCTGGAATGATATCAGTGTTAGTAGTTGTTGAGCTACCACCACCGAAGTTAATTCCTAACATGAAGTATGGAGACAAACGATCTGTTCCTTCTAAATGGTATTCACCACCGATTTGTGCCATCCAATTCATACGGTTGATTTCTCTTGTACCTGTTGCACCTGTTCCATCAGCATTTTCAGCGAATGTGTAAGACTCTGACATTGGTGTGCCCAAACCATCACCCAAACCTAATTGTAAACGAGCAGCGATGTTGTCGTTTACAAAATAACGAGCACGAATACTTGGTGCTTGCCAATCAATTCCCCCAGCTCCAGAGTAATTCAAAACTCCTTCTAAAGAGAATGGATTGTCTAAAGTTGCTTTTTGTGCGAAAGATGCACTTGAAATAGCCACAATGCTAGCGACTGTAAATAATAATTTTCTCATAGCAGATATTACTTTTAATGATTTACGAGATGAAAGTATAAATAATCTTTTACAAAAAACACTATCTTAGAAAAAAATAATAAACATTACATGTTTGATAAATATTCATATCTTATTCAAAGCATAAAATCAAACTTTGATTATGATTCGAGTGGTCACGACTGGTTTCACATTGAGCGAGTTTGCAAAAACGCTTTAGACATACAAAAAATAGAAGGAGGAGATTCAGACATCGTTTTTTTGCTTGCTTTGACACATGATATTTCTGATCATAAAATGAATGGCGGAATTTTACACGCAGGTGGGAAAAAAGCAAAAGAATTTTTATCCAATTTTCCTGAATCGGCATTATTTGCTGAAAAAGTAGGCGATTTAGTGGATGAAATTTCCTTCCGTGGAGCACACGTACATGATGAAAATTCGTGTATTGAATCAAAAATTGTTCAAGATGCAGATCGTTTGGATGCAATTGGTGCTATTGGAATAGCGCGTGCTTTTGCCTTTGGAGGAAATAAAAATCGTCCAATGTTTGATCCAAATGTTCAGCCTGAGTTTCACGATAGTTTTGAACAATATGCTAAAAGCAAGAGTCATACTGTTAATCATTTTTACGAAAAATTATTGCTAATTAAAGGTCGTTTACATACACCGACCGCAAAAAAGATGGCAGAAAAGAGGCATTTATTTATGCAGACATTTTTGGAGGAATTTTATTCTGAATGGAAATTGGACATGAAATTTCCTTCGATAAGTCCGAAATTGTCATAACCTTTGTGAAATTACTTCAAAATAAGACGATGACGCATTACGCACTTGGAATTGATATTGGTGGCACAAATACGGCTTATGGTTTGGTCGATCAAAAAGGAGAAATTGCTTTTGAAACCAGTGCTCCAACACGGAGTTTTGTCGAGCCAATTGATTTGGTCAATCACATTTTTGCCGATTTATCAGATAGAAATTGGATCGATTCTATAATAGGTATCGGTATTGGTGCTCCAAATGGAAATCATTTTCATGGAACAATCGAATTTGCTCCCAATTTGCATTGGAAAGGAATCATTCCTCTTGCAGCTCTTTTTCAAGATGTTTTTCACAAACCGGCAATACTGACCAATGACGCCAATGCAGCGGCTGTTGGGGAAATGCTCTTTGGGAATGCTCAAGATTTGAAAAATTTTGTTACCATCACATTAGGGACAGGTGTTGGAAGTGGTATTATTATCGATGGACAACTTGTGTATGGTCAGCATGGTATTGCGGGTGAATTTGGTCACATTCGAGTGATTCCGGATGGCAGAAAATGCGGTTGTGGTCGATTGGGATGTTTAGAAACGTATACTTCTGCAACAGGCGTTGTGCGATCGATAGAAGAACTTCCTTCTGAAAATAGTGCAAATTCACGATTGAAAACAATCCAACAACCAACGGCAAAGGATGTATTTGATTTTGCTAAAATGGGGGATCTTTTTGCGCAAGAGATAGTCGATTTTACGGCAATAATCTTGGGAAATGCATTGGCTGACTTTGCCGCTTTTTCCGATCCTAAAGCGTTTGTACTTTTTGGTGGATTGTCACAAAATGGTGACGAGTTCATTGAAAAAATCAAGTTAAATATGGAAGAGAATTTGCTGAATATTTACAAAAACAACATCGAAATTCGTGTTTCGTCTTTGAATGATCGAAATGCTGCTGTATTGGGGACAGCGGCAAGCATATTTTGGAAGTCCTTTCAACATGTTAATTAAAACAAATTAAATGAAAAAAATTACCGCAATCATTGTTCTGATCTCGCCACTACTACTTTTTGCTCAGATTCAAGACTTGCGAAAAGCACAAGATACACGCAAAAAATACTTAGACAAAGAAGTGACTTCTGCAGGTCGATTTCAACCGGTACAATGGGTAAATCCCTTTGTTGGAACTGGCGGACATGGACATACTTATCCTGGAGCAACTGCGCCTTTTGGAATGGTACAATTTAGTCCAGACACACGCCCTTTTGGATGGGATGGTTGTGGCGGATACCATTATGATGACTCGATTATTTATGGATTTAGTTTGACTCATTTGAGTGGGGTCGGGGTTTCCGATTTAGGCGATGTTTTACTCGTACCTCAACAAGGAAAAATAAAAACAACACCTGGTTTTGAAGTGAATGGAGGGTACGGAGCAACTTTTTCACATCAATCGGAAAAAGCGAGTCCAGGGTTTTACGAAGTAACATTTCAGGATTCAAAGATTCAAACGCAGTTAACGTCTGGTGTTCGAATCGGGATTGCTCGTTTTACTTTTTCGAATACAGATCAAAAAAAGTTTCTTTTAATTGATTTGAATTACCGCGATGAATTGCTTGAAGGAAATGTACAAACAATTGGAAATAATCAAATTGCGGGTTATCGCTATTCCAAAGCTTGGGCAAAAAATCAACATCTATTTTTTCATTTGGAAACATCGATTCCTTTTGTGAAACAGAAACTAATTCGGGAGAAAGGTTTACTGAAATTGTATGTTGAATTTCCAAAAGACACGAAAGAACTTTTTGCTTATATTGGCATTAGTGCGGTTGATGCTGCAGGTGCAAAAAATAATTTGTACTCTGAATTACCTGAATTTCCAGCCAATTTACCTGAATCGGGGCAGAAACGATTTGACCAAGTTCGGGCAAGTACAACAAGGTTGTGGGACAATGAATTGAGAAAGGTTGAGATTCAAACATCGGATACAACTGTATTGAAAAATTTTTATACCGCTTTGTATCACACTTGTTTAAGTCCAACCTTATTTACCGATGCTGATAACCGTTTTTTAGGCAATGATGGCAAGATTCATCAAACTGAAAATCATCAACAATACAGTGTTTTTTCTCTTTGGGATACGTATCGAACTGCACATCCGTTGTACACCTTAATTCAAACCAAGCGAACAGAAGATTTTATTCATTCGTTTTTAGAAATTTACAAACACACAGGGGAGTTGCCCATGTGGGAATTGCTTGGTAATGAGACAGATTGTATGATTGGTTACCACGCTGTTTCTGTGATTTTGGATGCCTATCGAAAAGGAATTCGAAATTTTGATTCCCAACTGGCTTTGGATGCGATGGTTTCGACGGCAACAAAAAACGAATTGGGGAAACAATTGTATGAAAAATATGGTTTTTTGAGTTCAGACCAAGAGCCAGAATCCGTTTCGAAAACGATTGAATATAGTTACAACGATTGGTGTATTCAACAGTTTGCTTTAGAATTACAAAACGATCCCATTGCCAAGCGTTTCGAAAAAAGAAGTTACTCCTTTGTTCATTTATTTGATCCAACAACATCTTTTCTTCGCGCGCGAAAGTCAGGAATTTGGCACAGTCCTTTTTTGCCATCGGAGGTCAATTTTAATTACACCGAAGCGAATGCGTGGCATTATGCCTTAGGAGCACAACATACGCCAGAATTAATGGCTCAGTTACATGGTGGGAATGATAAATTGGGAACATGGTTGGATCGTTTGTTTACCACACAAAGTAATCTTGAAGGAAGACATCAAGTTGATATAACGGGGTTAATTGGACAATATGCACATGGAAATGAACCTTCGCATCACATGGCATACATGTATCATTATTCGGCAACTCCAGAAAAAATTGCACCACGAGTTCAGCAGATTTTGCATGAAATGTATCAGCCAACTCCAGATGGATTAATTGGAAACGAAGATTGTGGTCAAATGTCAGCTTGGTATGTAATGAGTTCATTTGGTTTTTATCCCGTTACTCCAGGTTCAACGAAATACATCATCGGTAGACCCAATTTCGACAAAGCGATTATTAATTTGGAAAACGGGAAAAAAATTCAAATTCAAGTAGATGGGAATTTACCAGTAAACAGCTATGTTAAACAGGTTTTTTGGAATGAAAACGAAATTACAACTGGTGAAATTGGTCATTTGAATTTGATAGAAGGTGGAGTATTGCGTTTTGTTTTAGATAAAAATCCATCAAATCGAAATGCAAAAACAGTCCAGCCCAAAGTTCCAGAAAAGGTTGTTTCTGCTCCTTATTTTGATACAGATTCACGTACATTTAAAGACGAGTTGTCATTCGAAATCAAAGACATTAACAAGCAATTAGATCCTACTTTTGAGTATCAAATATGGTTTGCAAAAAAGGATAGTTTACGCTTTGAACGCTTAGAATCGAATGAATTATGTGTTTTATCCGATGATGCAACAGTTTGGGCTAAAGTAGCCAAAGTGAATCCGGTAAGCAAACAAGTAGTAGCGTGGTCGCCTTTGGTGAGTAATTTTTTCAAGAAAGAGAAACAACTTTTTCAGTTGGAATTAACGAGCGCTTATGCTAATCAATATGCTGCGGGAGGTAAACAAGCTTTGATCGATGGATTGTTGGGGGGTGCCGATTTCCGTTCAGGTGATTGGCAGGGATACGAAGGAATCGACGCCACGGGGATTTTGCGATTTACAGAGCCAACGAAGATTCAATCTTTTTTCTTGCGGTGTTTGCACGACGAGCATTCATGGATTTATCTTCCTTCTGCGATTGAAATCGAAATTTCGTTTGATGGAATTCATTTTGAGAAACCTCTTCGAGTCGAAACCAAGTATAATCCATTGACAAAAGAAAGTTTTGCTCAAAAAATGGAAGTTCAATTAGCCCAACCACAATCTGTAAAAGCGATTCGTTTTCGAGCAATTAATCGTGGGAAAAATCCGAAAGGACACATCAGTGAGGGAGAAAAATCGTGGATATTTTTGGATGAATTGGAAGTGAAGTAAAAAAACGTAATCAACGATTTATTGAGCGTCCGTTTTGTATTTTTTTGTCAGGTATCTAGGGTTTGTTTTAGGCTTTTTTGAGTTAAATAGATAGAAAAAGTTTGGGTTTTTACGAAAACGGATAATTCGTTGTTGAAGTTAAACCTCAGGTTTTACAGGGGGCTAGCCGTTTATAACGATTAAAAACGGCTAAGTTTCACTATCATTTGCATCACTCAATAAAAATCACTATATTATTTTGTAAAAGATCGATCTTATTTCAATCTGCGCCAATAAAAAAACAAAAATTACTTATCTTTGCACCATCTTTATAAAAACGACATAGCATGCAACTGTGGAATACGTATAGTAAAGAGGAACTAGTGAAAAAATTGAATGAAAGCGGATATCAGTTTGTAACGGTATCGTTTTATCAATATGCCAAAATCACAAATCCTCGTTTGTTTCGAGATCATTTATTTCAATTGTGGTCTAAATTGGATATCGTTGGGAGAACGTATGTTGCCCACGAAGGAATCAACGCTCAAATCTCTGTCCCTGTTCCTCATTTTGAACAATTTCGGGATGAGTTGTATCAAATCGAATTTTTGAATGGAATTCGCCTAAATATCGCGGTTGATGGGGCGGGAGTGGCTCATCCATTCTTGAAATTAAAAATCAAAGTTCGGACAAAAATTTTGGCGGATGGTTTGGATGATCAAACATTTGATGTGACCAACAAAGGTAAGCACCTCGATGCCAAAGAATTCAATGAGTTAACGGACGATCCGAACACCATTTTAATCGATTTCCGAAACCATTACGAAAGCGAAGTAGGTCATTTTAAAGGAGCTATCACACCAGATGTGGATACATTTCGAGAATCTCTTCCAATTATCGAAGAAACAATTTTAAAAGGAAACGAAGATAAAAACATCGTGATGTATTGTACCGGTGGAATTCGCTGTGAAAAAGCTTCTGCTTGGTTCAAACACCGAGGTTTTCAGAATGTACATCAATTAGAAGGTGGAATTATCAAATATGCCAACGATTGCAAAGAAGCGGGAATTGAAAATAAATTCATTGGGAAAAACTTCGTTTTTGACGAACGAAGAGGAGAACGTATTTCTGATGACGTAATCGCTCAATGTCATCAATGTGGCGAACCGTGTGATGTGCACACGAATTGTGTTAATGATGGGTGTCACTTGTTGTTCATTCAATGTGATTCGTGCAAAGCAAAATACGAAAATTGCTGTTCAACGGAATGTCAAGATGTGATTCATCTTCCACTCGAAGAACAAAAAGCATTGCGAAAAGGTAATATGATTAGCAATAAAATATTCAAAAAAGGACGGTCTGAAAAGTTAATTTTCAAAGAAAACAAAATCAAACCATCGTTTAATTTGGAAACAATCAAACTTGAAAAATAACATAAGTCCCTGCTTCGGTAGGGATTTTTTTTGCTCGAATCTTTCTTGTAAAAGTATGTTTGAAGAACAAATCAAACTTTCCATTATTTTTGTGATATGGCATCAATGAAAACTTGGATCAAAGCATTCCGTTTGCGAACGCTCCCTTTATCGTTATCAGGAATCATTTTAGGATCTGCGATTGCAGGAATTCAAGGCGCTTGGGATGGAACTATTTTTAGTCTTGCGATGCTGACTACTTTGTGCTTTCAAATTTTATCCAATTTAGCAAATGATTTGGGTGATAGCCAAAAAGGAACAGATAACGAATACCGAATTGGGCCGATGCGCGCTGTTCAGTCAGGTGAAATTAGTTTTTCTGCCATGAAAAAAGCTGTTATTATGGCAAGTGTTTTTTCGTTTCTTTCTGCTGGGCTGTTGATTTATGTAAGTCTTCCTAATTTGACTTCAGAACGTATTTGGATGTATATCATTTTGGCAATACTTTGTGTCGCAGCAGCAATTACTTATACGGTTGGTAAAAATGCTTACGGATATCTTGGTTTAGGGGATTTATTTGTGTTTCTTTTTTTTGGTTTAGTCAGTGTATTAGGTGTTTTTGGATTGTATGCTTCAACGTGGGACTATTGGTTAATTCTTCCAGCTTGTTCGATCGGGTTTTTAAGTACAGCCGTTTTGAATTTGAATAACATGCGTGATCAACAAAATGATGCTGTTTCAGGAAAACGTACTTTGGTTGTGAAAATGGGACCCAATGGTGCTAAAGTCTATCACGCTTTCTTGATCATTTTCAGTTTTGTTGCATTGACTTTATTTATTGGTCACCAAGCGAAGAATACGCTTTTTATTGCGCTGATTCCGTTTGTGATTTTATTATTTCACTTGAGAAAAGCCATGCAGGTAAAAGATTTCAAAGACTTTGATCCCGAACTTAAGAAAGTCGCCTTGTCAACCTTTTTTGTAAGTATTCTCTTTTTGCTCGCTTGGATTGTACAAGGAGTGATTTAAATTCGTTCTAATACATAACGAATCAACTCATTCATTTCCTTTTCGTAACCTTTTGAAAATTCCATTCGCGCTCGGTTAGCAATTCCCAAACAAATGGTAGTAGCTTGATGCCCAAGTGCCGAAGACAGGAAAAACAAAGCGGAACTTTCCATCTCAAAGTTTAATACTTGCATGTGGTTAGCTTCAAACGATTGAATTTGTTCATTCATATTTTCAGTACTCAATTTCAAGCGTAATTTTCTTCCTTGTGGAGCATAAAATCCGCTACTAGTTACCGTAATTCCTGAGAAAGTTTGTTCTGATTTCAATTTGTTTACAAGCTCCAAATCTGCATCGATGTAATAAGGTTGAACACTCGCTGGAAAACCTACGTGTTGATGAAAATGCTGAGAAGTTTGCAGCGAATTGGTCGAAAACGGAACCTGGTAAAAATGAGGGATATTGTCAAGGCCGATTGCCGCTTGAGATAAAATGTAGCTATGAACAGGGATTTCCTCTTGAAGAATACCACAAGTTCCGATGCGAACGATTTCTAGCTTCGTTTTAGTTTCTTTGTCGATTCGATTCGTTAGATCAATGTTCACTAATGCATCCAATTCGTTGAGTACAATATCAATGTTGTCAGTTCCAATACCTGTTGAAATTACAGAGATGTTTTTCCCTTGAAAATTTCCTGTATGACAAACAAATTCACGGTGTTTAGATTGATGTGTAATTTCATCAAAGAATGCGGAAATCATACCCACACGATCTTGATCGCCTACAAGAATAATTTTGAGCGCTAAATTTTCAGGTTTCAAACCTAAGTGGTATACAGCTGAATGAGCATTTAAAACCAATTCAGAAACAGGATATTTGATAGATTCCATTTTACTAGAACGATTCATTATGTGATAAAACAAAAATGAGCAGGCAAAAGCCCACTCACTTCAATTAATTTTTACTAAGATACTGATTAATTTTTCAGACTACCAAATACTTTTACTAAAATATCTGAAACACGCGCTGCAGGATCTTTACGGATTTTGTTTTCTTCTTGCTCAACCAACATAAAAAGTCCAGAAATTGCTCTTTCCGTTACGTATTTATTCAAATCAGCATTGATTTGAGGTTTGCCAGAGAAAGCAGCCATTACATTGTATTTTTCTGCAAGTGGTTTCCAGTAATCAGTTAGTTTAACTGTACTGATTGCATTAGCTACTTTAGGAGCAAAAGCTTCTGTTAATTTTGCAGTTGTGTTGTCTTTTAAAAATTTTGTTGCGGCTCCATCACCTCCATTTAAAATAGCAAAACCATCTTGAATAGACATGTTTGTGATCGCATCCACAAAAATTGGAAGGGCTTCTTTGGTAGCTTCTTCAGCAGCACGATTTAACGTTGTTTCAAATTTGTCAACTTGTGATTGCATTCCCCATTCAATCGCTTTTTCACGCACAACCATTGCATCTTGTGGAAATGGTAATCGAATTAAATCATTGGAAAGAAAACCATCCAATGCAGATGTTTTTGAAACAGAATTTTTAATTCCAACATTTAAAGCTTCCTTTAAACCTGAAATAACATCCCCATTCGTCAAAGCGGCGCTTGTACCCGTCGTTGTGGTTGGAAGTGGGGGCAAACTGGATAAAACTTCACCTAAATTCTCACACGATGCCAAAGCGATTGCGGAAGAAAAAACAATTATTTTTTTACTAATTTTCATCGAACTGATTTTTTTTGTCAAACTTACATATTTTTACGATTCGAAATCAAAAACAATACCAAATGCACGCAGAAATTATTTCAATTGGAGATGAACTACTTATAGGACAAACAATCAACACGAATGCTGCATGGATCGGGGAACAGTTAGCATTAATCGGTATATCTGTTAAATGGTGCGTAACGATTCAAGATGAACGTGAAGCAATCCTGTCTTCTTTCGAATCAGCGATGAATCGAAGTGATTTAGTAATCGTTACAGGTGGATTGGGACCAACGAAAGATGATATTACAAAACACTTGTTGTGTGAGTTTTTTGAGACAGAACTTGAAATCAACCAAGTTGTCTTGAAGCGTGTGACCGATTACTTTGTGTCGCGAGGTAGGAAAATGCTTGAAACAAACATTCAGCAAGCTGCATTGCCAAAAGCATGTGAGGTGATCGATAATTTTCAAGGAACCGCATCCGGTATGTGGTTTGAGAAAAATGGAAAAATTATGATAAGTCTTCCTGGGGTTCCTTATGAAATGAAAGGGATGATGTTGGATCCTATTTTACCTCGTTTAGCGGCTTATTTCAATACACAAAAATTGGTTTATCAAACAGTTTTGACTACTGGAATAGGAGAGTCTTTTTTGGCAGATAAAATGACTGATTGGGAAAACAAATTACGTTCTGAAGGTTTGGGCTTGGCTTATTTACCTTCACCCGGTATGGTAAAGTTACGTGTTTCTTCTTCCGATTCAATACAAGGAAAGGAACGAATCGAATTTTATTGTAAAGAATTAGAAAAAACACTTCCTGAATTTGCTTTTGGAAGGAATAATGAAAATTTGTCTCAAGTTGTTGGTTCTCTTTTGAAGACGCAAACAAAAACAGTAGGAACAGTTGAAAGTTGTACAGGAGGCGGGATAGCAAATTATTTTGTTCAACAAGCAGGTTCATCCGCTTATTTTCAAGGAGGATTGATAACATATTCAAATGAATTGAAAGTCAAATTAGCGGATGTGAAACCAGAAACAATTAATCAATATGGAGCTGTAAGTGAAGAAACGGTCATTGAAATGGCACGTGGGGGACAGCAAAAATTAGGTGTATCCTGTTGTATTGCGGTTTCAGGTATCGCTGGACCAGACGGTGGGAGTGAAGAAAAACCCGTTGGAACAGTTTGGTTAGCAGTGGTTAACGGGGGAAATGTATATACACATAAATTAAATTTGGGTGATAATCGTGAAAGAACGATACAAATGACTATCTTTGCATCCCTGAATTTGCTTCGCCAATCACTTTTAGGGTTGATTAGTGAAAAAAAGTAAATTTATTGTTGTGTATTTAGGAAATAATCATTTCCTTTGCACCCGCTTTTAGAATTAGGATAAAATAATTTAGATAACATGTCACGAGTTTGTCAATTAACGGGTAAGTCAGTAATGGTTGGGAATAACGTTTCTCACTCAAACAGAAAAACAAAACGTAAGTTTTACCCGAACTTAGTAACGAAGAAGTTTTATATTCCAGAGGAAGATAGCTTCATTACATTGAAAGTTTCAACATCAGCGTTGAGAACTATTAACAAAAAAGGTATTACAGCGTGCTTGAAAGAAGCTCGTGAAAAAGGGTATCTAAAATAAATCCAGTTCGACCCCATTGTGAAATGGTAGAATTTTAAAGAGAAATTAAAATGGCAAAGAAAAGTAAAGGAAATCGCATCCAAGTTATTTTAGAGTGTACAGAGCACAAACAAAC